>JBLMXS010000148.1:0-4204 GCA_050257895.1 Thiohalocapsa sp. | reverse complement strand
GAAGCGGTGTTGCGCCTCGACCTGACGTTGCGCGCGATCGCCGGCTTCAAAGGCGAGACCAGCGAGGATGGCGACCCCGACAGCGCGCCGCGCCCGGTGCGGCTGACCGTGAGCAACGACGACCGGCTGATGCCGCTGTCGATGCGCGTCCCGCTCTACTACCTGCCGCTCGTCGTTAAGCTGCGAGCGTGGTGCGGCGACGCCGCCGGCTGCGGCCGCTAGCGCCTAGCGTTCCGAACGGAAGTTCAACAGCTCAGGTCATCCCATGTGGTCGGGGAGGCGGCGACGCCTCTAGAAATCGGTGCAGCGGCCGTTGAATTCCCAGTCGCCGTAGCGGGTCGGTTCGGGGCCCTTGGGGCCGCCTATCTCGCGCGGCCGCTTGGCCTCGGTGCCGGCGCTATCGTCGCCGTCGGAGCGGGGCGCTTCCGGCTCGCGCGGGATGGGCGCCGGCTGTGGCTTTGCGGTGCGGCTCATGCGGCAAATATGGCGATCGCGTGGCTTTTGCTCAACCGCCGGCGGCAGTACCTTGCCAGATGCTTTTGCCGGAACGATGTTTGCCGAACATCGTTTGCGTCCGACCCGCTGGCAGCTGACGTCTCGGCCCATGGCAACCGCAGAACCTTACGGCAGACCGGCCACCTCCCCCGTCCCGACCGCCCGTCTCGTCGCTCTCGACCTCATCGCCGGCGTGTTGCGCCGCAAGCGCCCGCTCGACGATGCGATCGAGGACAACGCGGCGATGGCCACCCTGCCAGTGCGCGACCGGGCCTTTGCTCGCCTCCTGGTGGCGACGGTATTGCGCCGGCTCGGCCAGATCGACGCCTTGGTCGGCGATTGCCTCAACACCCCGCTGGCGCCGCGCGCCGCAGTCATCCACGACATTCTGCGGCTCGGCATCGCGCAGCTGCTGTTCCTGCGCACGCCGCCGCATGCCGCGGTCGCGACCAGCGTCGACTTGGCGCATCTGAAGGGCTTCCTGTCGCACAAAGGGCTCGTCAACGCCGTGCTGCGGCGTCTCAGTGTCGAAGGGCGCGACCGCATCGCCGCGCAGGACGCGGCCCGCCTCAACACCCCCGATTGGCTGTGGCAATCTTGGAGCCGCGCCTACGGCGAGGAATGCGCCCGCGCCATCGCCGATGCGCATCTGAAGGAAGCGCCGCTCGACCTGACCTTGCGGCAGCACGACGACCAGCCGACCGAGTGGTGCGAGAAGTTGCAGGCGACGATGCTGCTGACCGGCTCCTTGCGGCGGCCGGGCGGCGGTTCGGTAACGGCATTGCCGGGCTATGCCGAGGGCGCCTGGTGGATCCAGGATGCCGCCGCCTCGCTGCCGGTGCGGCTGTTCAACGGGATCGCGGGCAGCCAGATCGTCGATTTGTGCGCTGCCCCCGGCGGCAAAACCGCGCAGCTCGCCAGCGCCGGGGCGCAAGTCACCGCGATCGACCGCTCGATGCGGCGGCTGGAGCGCATGGTCACCAATCTGCGCCGGCTCGGCCTGTCGGTGTCGGCGATGGCAGCCGATGCGCTGACCTGGCGGCCGCCGCAGCCGGCCGACGCGGTGCTGCTCGACGCCCCATGCACCGCCACTGGCGCTATTCGCCGCCATCCCGACGTGCCGCGCCTAAAGCAGCCCGAGGACGTTGCGCGGCTGGCGGTCGTCCAGGAGAACCTCCTGCGCGCCGCGGTCGAGATGGTGCGGCCCGGCGGCACGATCGTTTATTGCACCTGCTCCCTCGAGCCGGAGGAAGGGCCGGAGCGGATCGCGGCGCTGTTGCGCTCAGGCGCGCCGGTCGCGCACAAGCCGGTCGATGCGGCCGAGATCGGGGCGCCACCCGAATGGGTCACCGCGGAGGGCGATCTGCGCACATTGCCGTGCCATCTCGCCGAGTACGACGGTATCGACGGGTTCTACGCGGCGCGCCTCGTCAAAATCGCCGCCTGAGCCGTACCCCAGAGTCCGGTGGGGCGCTGAACCCTTGGACCTCACGCCGGCGGTCCGGCGCGCAACGGCCAGTGGGGACTAGGGCTGCACGGCCGCAGGGCAGCAGACACTCGCGACAGCGTGGCGGCGAGGGTGTAGGTTCCCCTTTTGGACAAGCGGGTCGGGTGTTGATGAAGGGGTTCCGTTGGGCGTGGGCGCTTGCCCTCGCCGTCTTTCTCGCCGGAATGGGCGGCGTCGGGGCGCAGCCGCGGGGGCGGCCGGGCGAGCCGCCGGCGCGCGCCGTCCCGGGGCAGCCGCCGCCGACCGGCGCCGGCGACATGCGCATCGCAGCGGTCGTCAACGACGAGGTCATCTCGATGTTTGATCTCGTGTCGCGGATGCGGCTCATCATGCTCTCCTCCAACATTCCCGACACGCCGGAAATTCGGCAGCGGATTGGGGCGCAGGTGCTGCGCTCGCTGATCGATGAGAAGCTCGAGCTGCAGGAAGCCAAGCGTAAGAACGTCACCGCCACCGACGACGAGATCAAACGCGCCTTGCACCAGATCGAGCAGCAGAACCACATGCAGCCCGGGCAGCTCAACGAGTTCCTGAAGGCGCGCGGCATCGATCGCGGCTCGCTGGTGGCGCAGCTGACGGCCGGCATCGTCTGGGCGAAGCTGGTGCGCCGGCAAGCGGCGCAGAACACCGAAATCTCCGACGACGAGATCGACGATGCGCTGAAGCGGGTCAAGGAGCACGCGAACGAGCCGCAGAGCCGGGTCGGGGAGATCTTCCTCTCGGTCGACAACCCGGCGCAGGACGAGGAAACGCGCCGGCTGGCCGAGCGGCTGTCGCAGCAGATGCACCAGGGAGCCCGCTTCTCCGCCGTGGCCCGGCAATTCTCGCAATCAGCCAGCGCCGCGGTCGGCGGCGACATCGGCTGGGTGCGGCCCGACCAGCTCGGGCCCGAGCTCGGCAAGGCGGTGGCGCAGCTCGGTCCAGGCCAGCTGTCGCCGCCGATCCGCACCAACGGCGGCTATTACCTGCTGCTCGTCCTCGATCGCCGCACCGGTAGCCGCGGCAGCGGCACCGAGAGCGAGGTATTCGACATCGTGCAGGTGGTGTTCCCGGTGGGGCAGCAGGCCGGCGCGGCAGCGCAGCGGGCGGCGCTGGCTGAGGCGCAGAGCGTGCGGACCGCCGCGACGGACTGCCCGAGCCTCTTGAAGATCGGCAAGGAGAAGGCGCCGCGGCTGTCGAGCGAGGGCAAGCTGCGGCTGGCCGACATCTCGCCGCAGATGCGGGCGATGATAACCAAGCTGCCGGTCGGCCAGGCATCGGAGCCGATTGTCCAGAAGAACGGCGTCGGCGTCATCATGGTATGCAAGAAAGCAGGCGAAGGCGGCGGCGCCGTCAGCCGCGACGAGGTCGCCGAGACCTTGCTGCGGCAGCGGCTCGACACGGTGTCGCGGCGATATCTGAGCGACTTGCGGCGGAACGCCTTCGTCGACGTGAGGGTGTGAGGCCAGGAATGCCGCTGCCGCTTGCCCTGACGATGGGCGAGCCCGCCGGGATCGGCGGCGAGATCGCCCTCAAGGCCTGGCTCGGCCGACATCATGGCGTACCCCCGTTCTATCTGATCGACGATCCCTGGCGCCTTGCCGGGCTGGTGCGGCGGCTCGGCTGGAGCGTGCCGCTCGTCGTCACCGAGCCGGCGGCGGCGGAGGCCGCCTTTGCCGATGCGCTGCCGGTACTACCGGTCGGCGGTGCGGTGCAGGCAACCGCCGGCAGTCCCGACCCGGCGGACGCAGCGCTGGTCATCGGCGCAATCGACGCGGCGGTGGCGCAGGTGCGGGCCGGACAGGCCGCCGCAATCGTGACCAACCCGATCAACAAGGACGTTCTCTACCGCGCCGGCTTTCGGCACCCCGGCCATACCGAGTACCTCGCCGAGCTGGCCGGCGGCCCCGAATCGGTCATCAAATCGGTGATGATGCTGGCTTCGGCTGAGCTGCGGGTGGTGCCGGTGACGATCCACCTGCCGCTGCGGCAGGCGGTGGCGCAATTGTCGACGGCGATGATCGTCGAGGCCGGGCATATCACGCACCAGGCGCTGCGCCGCGATTTTGCGATACCGGCGCCGGTCCTGGCGGTCGCCGGGCTCAACCCGCATGCCGGCGAGGGCGGCGCGCTCGGCCATGAGGACATCGAGATCGTTGCGCCGGCGGTCGCCGCCTTGCGCGCCGCCGGCGTCGACGCGCAAGGCCCGCTTGCGGCCGACAC
>JBLMXS010000147.1:0-12615 GCA_050257895.1 Thiohalocapsa sp. | reverse complement strand
CACGACGCCACGATCTCGCTGACGGCTTGGCGCAACTACGGACGAGAGCCGGCAGCGGCAGTTCTGGCCCAGGGCGTCGCCGTGTTCGCCAACGGGATGCGGCTGTTCGCCTCGCACCAGCTGCGTGTCACCGGCAACACGGTGCGGTGGACGCTGCCTGCCGGGGAAGAGGGTTGGACCGTCCTCGCCGACGGCCCCTGCGAAACACCGCGCCGCGCCGACCTCGAGAGCTGGCGCGCCGCGACGCTCGATCGCTGGCAAAAGCTCGCCCGCCGCAACGGCTATGACGGTCCCTACAAGGCCGAAATCGAATCTTCGCTGCGGCAGCTGCGGCTTCTGATCCACCAGCCGACCGGCGCCGTCGTCGCCGCCGCGACCGTTGGGCTGCCCGAGGTCCTCGGCGGCCGGCGCGACTACGACTACCGCTATTCGTGGCTGCGCGACACCGCCATGGTGGTGCGGGCCTTGCTGCGCGCGGTCGAACCCGGTCACGAGGGCGAGGCGTTCCTCGGTTTTGTCGCGATGGCGCGGCGGGGCGCCGGTCACCGGCCGCTCGACATCGCGATGGCGGTCGACGGCTCACCGGTGCCGGCCGAGCGCAACCCGCCGCTGTCCGGCTACCGGCACAGCGCCCCGGTGCGGATCGGCAATCAGGCGGGAAAGCAGCTGCAGCTCGGCGCCTACGGCAGCTTTCTGCTCGCCGCGGTCTCGGTGTATCGCGCCAATGGCGAGCGGCGGCATTGGGACGTCGTCGAGGAGATCGCCGACTTCCTGGCGGCCCATTGGCACGAGCCCGACAGCGGCGTCTGGGAAAACCCGCAGCGCCGGCACTACACCGCCAGCAAGGTTTTCGCGGCCTGCGGGCTGGAGGCGATCGCCCCGTGGGCGGATGCCGCGCGCTGCCGGAGGTATCGCGGTTCGGCGCAGGATATCCGCCGCTTTGTGATGCAGCGCTGTCTGCGGCCCGACAATGCCTTCGCGTCGTTCGCCGGAAGCCGCGGCGTCGACGTGACGACGGCGCTTTTCCCGGTATGGTCGTTCTGTCCACCCGACTGTCCCCAGATGATCGCGAGCATAGCGGCGCTTGAGCGCGACTACCGGCAGGGCGGCCTGTTCAAACGCGACGACCGCACGTCGCAGAGCCGCGACGAGGGGGCGTTTCTGCCGGCGACGTTCTGGATCGCGCAGTACTGGGCAACGCGGGGGGATGCCGAGCGGGCGCGATTCTATATCGAGGCCGGACTGCGCTGCGCCAACGATGTCGGCCTGTTTGCCGAGGAGGTCTGCTGGGACACCGGGCGCGCGCTCGGCAACCTGCCGCTCGGCATGACGCATGCCAGCTTCATCAACGCCGTAGTCGATTTGAAGGAATGCGAGGAGCGGATGCGGCGGGGGCAGTGCCAGGCCGCAGCCGCGCCGCGCCAGGAACCTGCTGTGTCGCAGATCCCGGATCGGCGGGCTTGCACATAAATCGGCGTCATTCCGGGACGCAGCCGCAGGCTGCGAACCCGGAACCCAGGAACACAGGCCTGGAATGTCATTCCGGATTCACCGCTGCCGCGGTGCCCCGGAATGACAAAGACTTGTGCAAGGCCAGGTCCGCGGGGACACGCACGATCTGCCCGCCGCGCCGCCGAGCGTGTACTATGGCGGCATGCAGTCGGCATCATCTGGCCCAGCGGCAAGAACCGGCATCGGGCAACCGGTCAGACGGCGCGAGGACCTGCGCCTCCTGACGGGCAACGGGCGCTACAGCGACGACCTCAACTTGGCCGGCCAGGCCTATGCGGTGATGCTGCGCAGCCCGCATGCGCATGCGCTGATCCGGGGGATCGACGCCGGCGCGGCGCGGGCGATGCCCGGCGTGCTGGCGGTGCTGACCGCCGAGGATGTGCGGGCTGACGGCCTCAACCCGCTGCCCAACATCGCCAACAGCCACCCGGCCGACATCAGCATCCAGAACAAGGACGGCTCGCCGGTCTTTCGCCCGCCGCAGCAGGCGATC
This sequence comes from Thiohalocapsa sp., assembly GCA_050257895.1. Classification (GTDB taxonomy): domain Bacteria; phylum Pseudomonadota; class Alphaproteobacteria; order ATCC43930; family CGMCC-115725; genus DATARH01. The sequence goes on along the minus strand of JBLMXS010000147.1, from coordinate 10,610 downwards.
GTCGGGCCGGAGGTGTGCCATGTCGGCGAGATCGTCGCCGTCGTCGTCGCCGAGAGCATTGCCGCCGGCAAAGATGCGGCGGAACGGGTCGCCATCGATTACGAGGTGCTGCCGGCCGTGACCCACAGCCTGGTCGCGGCCGAGGCCGAGGCGCCGCGCGCCCGCCTCGACACGCCGAACATCATCCTCGACGGGGAGGTCGGCGACCGCGCGGCGACGATGGCGGCGTTCGCGCAGGCGGCGCATGTCGTCCGTTTCGAGACCTGGGTGCAGCGCATCGCCGGCGTGCCGATGGAGCCGCGCGCCGCGATCGGCACCTACGACCCCGAGAGCGGCCGCTACACGCTTTACGCCGGCGCCGGCGGCGCCGTCAGCCCGCGCCGCGACCTCGCGATGGTGCTCGGCGTGCCGCTCGGCGCGGCGCGCGTCGTGATGCAGGATGTCGGCGGCAATTTCGGCACGCGCGGCGGCTTCAACCCGGAGTTCGCCATCGTCACCTGGGCTGCCAGGCGGGTCGCAAGGCCGGTCAAATGGACCTCGGACCGCAGCGAATATTTCCAGGCCGACCACCAGGCGCGCGACCTCGCGGTCACCGCCGAGCTGGCGCTCGACCAGGACGGTCGCTTCCTGGCGATGCGCGGCTCCAACCTCGTCAATCAGGGCGCCTACGCGCTCGCCTTCGGCTCCCTCAACAAGGGCGTCGAGATCATGTCGAGCATCTACCATGTGCCGTCGGTGCATTTCCGCGCACGCGCCGCCCTGACGAACACGCCGCCGACCCGCCCCTACCGCAGCTCGGGCCGCCCCGAGGTGATGTTCGTGATGGAGCGGCTGATCGATCTCGCCGCCCGCCAGACCGGGATCGACCGCATCGAATTGCGCCGCAAGAACCTCGTGCCAGTGTCGATGATGCCCTACACCAACCCCTTCGGCATGGTCTACGACAGCGGCCATTACCACGAGGTGATGGAGAAGGCGCTGCGGCTCGCCGACTGGCAGGGTTTTGCGGCGCGCCGGGCGACGGCCAAGGCGCATGGCAGATGCCGCGGCATCGGCGTCGCCAACTATGTCGACACCGCCACCGGCGCGCCGCGCGAGAAGGCGGAGGTGACGGTGCTGCCGAAGGGCGAGGTCGAGGTCGTGGTCGGCACCGTCAGCCAAGGCCAGGGGCACGAGACGACCTTCGCGCAGCTGGTGACCGAATGGCTAGGCGTACCGCTCGACAGCGTGCGGCTTGTCACCGGCGACACCGACCGCGTCTCGGTCGGCGGCGGCGCCCATTCGGGCCGCGCGCTCAGGCTCGCCAGCATCGTCATGCTCAACGCCTCGAACGAGATCATCGAGAAGGGCTGCCGCATCGCCGGCCACGCGCTGGAGGCGGCGACGGCCGACCTCGAATTCGCCGGCGGCGCCTTCCGCGTCAAGGGCACCGACCGCGCGATCGGCCTGTTCGAGGTGGCGCGGCTCGCCGCTTCCAGCGCCAGCCTGCCGGAAGACCTGCGCGGGCCGCTGCGCGCCGAGAGCGACGAGACCGTCAACCTCGCCAGCTTCCCCTATGGCTGCCATGTCTGCGAGGTCGAAATCGACCCCGACACCGGGTTTACCGAGATCGTGCGCTACAGCGCCGTCGACGATGTCGGGCGCGCGGTCAATCCGATGATCGTGCACGGCCAGGTGCATGGCGGCATCCTGCAGGGCGTCGGCCAGGCGATGCGTGAGCAGGTCGTCTACGACCGCGAGAGCGGCCAGCTGTTGACTGGCTCGTTCATGGACTACGCGATGCCGCGCGCCGACAGCGTGCCGTTTTTCACCTGCGAATTGTCCGAGGTGCCGACCCCGACGCATCCCTTGGGAATTCGCCCCGCCGGCGAAGGCGGCACGACACCCGCCCTGGGCGTCGTCATCAACGCCATCGTCGACGCGCTGGCCGAGTTCGGCGTGACCCATGTGGAGATGCCGGCCACCCCGGAACGCGTCTGGGGCGCGATCCGAGAGGCGCAGGCTTCCGAATAGCCACGAAGACACGAAGGCCACGAAGTCTGAAATTGGACCGCAGGCGTCCCGCCCGCCTGCGGGCCGGAGGCCCGCAGTCCAAGAGCATGAATTCCTCTTCGTGTTCTTCGTGCCTTCGTGGTCAAATGGTCGCAGGTCATCCTGAGGGAGAATGGCAATGGCGCGCATTCGGCATATCGCGTTGACGACCAAGGAGCCGGCGAAGGTCGCCGAGTTCTACAAATCGGCGTTCGGCTTGAAGGAATTGCGCCGCAGCCCGAACGGCGCGGTGTTCCTGTCGGACGGCCACATCAACCTGGCGATCCTCAATACCAAGGGCGAGGAGTCGCCGGACGTGGGGGCGCACGGCCCCCATTTCACCGGCATCCACCATTTCGGCTTCGAGGTCGACGACCTCGACCAGGCCTGCGCGCAGATCGAGGATGCGCAGGGTGAGCGGCTGACCGGCAAGGACCACATCGACCGCACGATGGCGGCGGGGGGCCATGCCAATTTCGAGATGAAATGGTCGGGCCCCGACGGCGTCGTCATCGACATCTCCCACACCGGCTGGGAAGGCACCGACTAGCCGCACCTTTGCAGGTCCCTGCGCAGGCAGGGACCCATTCGCCGAGCGATTGACGGGTGCAAGATGGTCCCGGCGTTCCGGGAACCCCTCACGTTTCAGGGAGGAAAGCCATGAGCGGCAATTACACGATCTTGGCCGGCACGGTCGGCACCGGCGTATGGCTGAGCCCGGACGGCGGCGAGAGCTGGAAACGCGCCGGCGGCGAGTTGTGGAACGAGAGCCGGGTCTTCGGCCTCACCGTGCATCCGCATGAGCCGCGCACCGTCTTCGCCGGCGCCAATGACGGCATCTACAAAAGCACCGACGGCGGCATGTCGTTCGTGCGGATCAATTCGCCGATGAACGACCTCGACGTCTGGCGCATCGCGATCGACCCGGTCGATCCCGCCATCATCTACGCCGGGACGCGGCCGGCGGCCCTCTATCGCTCGCAGGACGGCGGCTCCCACTGGCAGAAGATGCCGGCGGAGATCGCCGAGGAATGCGCCAATGTTCGCATCCCGCGGGTCACGGCGCTCACGGTCGATCCGTCGGACCACCGCGTGGTGTGGGCCGGGCTGGAGGTCGACGGCGTTCTGCGCAGCACCGACGGCGGCAACAGCTGGAGCCGCATCCCGACTTCGGGCATCCCCGATCCCGACATCCACGACATCGCCGTCACCGTCAATGGCAGCGCCACCGTGCTGACCAGCACCCCGCGCGAGATCTTCGCCAGCAAGGACCGCGGCGAGAGCTGGTACCCGCTGATGGTCGGCGAGCAGTTCAAGCTGCGCTACTGCCGTCACCTGGCACAGAAGGCAGACGACCCGGAGACGCTGTTCGTCGCCACCGGCAACGGCGCGGCCGGCGACCAGGGCGCCATCCAGCGCTCGACCAACGGCGGCAGGAGCTGGCAGGTCGCGGCACTGCCCGATGAGCCGAACTCGCCGATCTGGGCGTTTGCGACGCACGCCGCCGATCCCGGCCTCGTCCTCGCCTGCAGCCATTACGGCGAGATCTATGCCAGCCGCGACGCTGGCGAGCGCTGGGCCAAGGTGCCCCGCGAGTTCACCGAAATCCGCGGCCTCGCCTGGGTCCCGAACTGATAGCAGCATTCATGAGAGCGTAAATGGCCGGGCTTGACCCGGCCATCGGCCATCTGCGCGCGTCGAAAACGGATCCCCGGGTCAAGCCCGGGGATGACTGCTCAGGCTCAATAAAGAGCCGCACCAAGTTGGGGCGCGGCTCCTCAACCGTTCTGGCCCTGTTACGCGACGACGAGGTCGGGCACCAGTTCCTTGCCCTTGGTCTCCGGACCGAGCAGGATTGCCAGCACGAAGCTCAGCGCCGCGAGGACCGTGCCGATCAGCATCGGGATCGCGTAGCCGAGGTGGTAGGTCGTCGCGGCGTAGGCCAGGACCGGCGCGCACAGGCCGCCCCAGATCGCACCCTGGTGGTAGCAGAAGCCGCTCGCCGTCGCCCGCACCTCGGTCGGGAAGCGCTCGGCGAGATAGGTTGGATACTGCCCGTGCATGCCGCCGCTGCCGGCGATGCCCTGCAGCACAAACCCCCACCAGATCAGCGTGAAGTCGTTGGTCAACAGGTACATCGGCGCCAATGCCGCGGCCATCAGCCCGGGCAGGATCATCGCCCAGCGGCGGCCGATCTTGTCCGCCAGCACTCCCCAAAACGAGCTGGCGATAAAGGCGACGAAGTTGGCGGCGACGCCGACCTCGCCGATCGCGCCCGGCGACAGCTTCAGATCGGCCTGCAGGTGCGTCGCGAACAGCACGTTGATCGAATAGTAGCAGACAAAGGCGCTCGCCATCATCCAGCAGGCGCTCAGCGTGTTGCCCAGCTGCCCCCGCTTGAAGATGCTGATCAGCGGCGCCTTGACCTCGCGCTGCTGCGTGCGCTGCAGGTCGCGGTTCTGCACCCAGACCTCCGGCTCCTTGACGAAGAAGCGGACATAGAGGACCGACAGCGCCGGCAACACGCCGAGCAGCAGCATGCCGCGCCAGCCGATCGAGTTGTAGAACAGGCCGTAGACCGCGTAGGAGAGCAGAAAGCCGATCCCCCACGAGCCCTGCAGCACGCCGCTCATAAAGCCGCGCGAGCGGATCGGCCAGCTCTCCATCGCCAAGGCCGCCCCGGCCGGCCATTCCGCGCCCATGAAGATGCCGAGCAGGGCGCGCGCCACAAACAGGAAGGCGAAGGTCGGCGACAGGCCGGCGGCGAAGTTGCAGATCGAATAGCCGAGGATCGAAATCATCAGCGGCGTCTTGCGCCCGATCCGATCGCCGAGCCACCCCGAGGCGGTGGCGCCGACGAGCCGCGCCCACAACGTGATCGTGAACACGACGGTGACGGTCGGGATCGACACGTGGAAGGTGTCCGCGATCGGCTTGATGATCAGCAGAAAGACCGTGAAATCGAAGGCGTCGAGCGTCCACCCCAGCCAGGCCGCCACCCACGCATACCACTGATCCTTGGTCGGCTCCTTCCACCACGGGACCTGCGCGGCCCCGGCCGCTGTTGCCATGACGTTGTCCTCCCCATGATGCCGCGGCCTTCCCGGCCGCAGCTTCGCGGACCTTACGGGGCAGCCGCACAAATGTCATGACATTTTGACGCAGCGCGAATTGCCGCACGTATTTGCGCACCCGCAGAAAAGCATGGGGAGGGTGATCGCGTTTGGCGTGTGCGCTCCGCTCCCGCTTGACGGGGATGGCTAGGGTGGGGGTGAAATCGCCAGTTGGGCCCCAGCCGAGCGGCCTCCGGCACGATCACCCCCTCCCAGCCCTCGCCCATCGAGGGGGAGGGCTTGCAAATGCGATAGGCCTGCTGTCGCTGCAGGTGATTCGCGCCGCGGGCAAGCGGCGGCGCGACCGCTTCTCGCGGTTTCCGCAAGGCGACCCGGGCGTGCTTGACGCAAGTCAATGTCCGCGCGAAAAACTTGGCGGCTAATTGCGCACCTTTGCGGCGCTCGGCGACGGCCCGCGATAGCGACTCAACCCGAGGAGAGAGGATCGAGCATGTCGAAGACATTACGCTTGGCGGCGGCCCTGGCCATGACGGTCGGCATCGCGACGACCGTGCACGCCCCGCCGGCGGCGGCGCAAGCCGGCGTCCGGGTCGGTACCCTGACCTGCAACGTCGCCAGCGGCTGGGGCTTCGTGTTCGGTTCGTCGCGCAGCCTCAACTGTACCTTCGCCGGACCCGGCCGCTACGAGTATTATGTCGGCAACATCTCCCGCTTCGGGGTCGACGTTGGTTACATCCAGGGCGGCATCCTGGTGTGGACGGTGGTCGCACCGACTGCCAACCTCGCGCCCGGCTCGCTCGCCGGAACCTATGCCGGCGGCACCGCCAGCGCCACGGTCGGCGTCGGTGTCGGCGCCAATGCGCTGGTCGGCGGCTCCGGCAACACCGTCGCGCTGCAGCCGCTCAGCGTCGAAGGCACAACCGGCCTCAACGTCGCGGCGGGCGTTGCGGCGATGACGCTGACGCCGGCGCGTTAGCATCGCAGGCGCGCATGGCGCCGGCGGCTGGAGGGGCGGGCAAAGATGACGATCCATCTCACTGGCACCTATCTTCAGCCGCTCGTCGCCCTGATCGCCGGGGTCCTGATCCTGCTGGTGCCGCGCATCCTCAATTACATCGTCGCGATCTACCTGATCCTGAGCGGCATCATCGGCCTCGGCTTCCTGCACTGAGCTACCAGCGCAGCGCCGGCACCTGCAATTCGACGGCGCCGTTCTTGCGGACGCTGCCGATGAGTCGCGAGCCGCAGGGCAGCGGCGCCGCGCATGGTCTGGTCCCGGCGGCGCCGGCGCTCCCGCTCATTTGTCCCGGCGGCACGATCGCCGGCTTGCCTTGCTCGGCCGAAACCCCAGGCATTCCCGACAGGTCGAGCGGCGCTTCGGGGGGCGCAGCAGCGCAGGGCAACGCGATAACCGCGGCCGTCAACGCGGTCGCCATCGCCCTGATCATCGCCCTCACCATGGCTGACAGGAGCCGCTTCCCCATATCGCCATATTAGCGCTTGCGGCGGAGCGTGGGCCCGCGATTTGATCGTGTCGCTCGGGCAATCGGAGGTGGCCATGAAGATCATCGACGTCACGCTGACGCTATTTTCCTGGGAAAGCATCCCGTCGACGATCTACGGCCACCACACCGCGCGTCCGACCGGCAAGAGCGATCTCGGCCTGTTATGCCTCGCCACCGACGAGGGCATCGAAGGCAACGCCTTTCTCGGCACCTCGTCGAACCCGGCGAGCCTCGACGGTCCGGGGCTGATCCGCTTTCTGAAGCCGATCCTGATGGGCGAGAACCCGCTCGACCGCGAGCGTCTCAACAAGCTGTTATGGGGACGCGCCCGGGTTGCAACGATCCGCGCGATCGGCGCCTGCGACATCGCGTTGTGGGACATCGCCGGCAAGAAGGCGGGATTGCCGATCCATCGCCTGATCGGCACCTGCCGCGACAAGATCGGCGCCTATGCCAGCTCGGAAATCCATGGCTCTCCCGAGGCCTATGCAGAGCAGGCCAGGCACTACCAGTCGACTGGCTGGCACGCCTACAAGATCCACCCGCCGCAGCGCTGGCGCGACGACATCAAGGTGTGCGAGGCGGTCAGGAAGGCGGTCGGCGACGACTACACGGTCATGCTCGATTCGACCTGGAGTTACCGCTACGAGGAGGCGCTCAGAGTCGGCCGCGCCATCGAGGAGATGAATTTCTACTGGTACGAGGACCCGCTGCACGAGCAGGACCTCTACAACTACGTCAAGTTGCGCCAGAAGCTCGAGATCCCGATCCTGGCCACGGAATACCCGATTGCCGGGCTCGATTCGTACATCCCGTGGATCACCGAGCGCGCCACCGACATGCTGCGCGGCGACGTTGCGGTCAAAGGCGGCATCACCAGCCTGATCAAGACGGCGCACCTCGCGGAAGCCTTCCGCATGAATTACGAGGTGCACCACGGCGGCAATTCGTTGAACAACGTCGCCAACCTGCATGTCATCATGGCGATCCGCAACACCGAGCTCTTCGAGGTGCTGCTGCCGGACGCGATGCAGAAATACGGTCTCGCCCCGGACATCAAGGTCGACAGCGAGGGCTACGTCCACGCCCCGATCCGCCCCGGCCTCGGCGCCGACATCGATTTCGACCTGATCGAGCGCAAAAAGATCGGCGTCCTGAGCTGAATGAGCGGCTCCTGACGGGGGAAGACATGAGCCAATCGTATGGCGAGCGCGACGTGCTGATCGTCACCGATCCGCAGCGCGACTTCTGCCCGGGCGGAGCGCTTGCCGTCCCCGACGGCGACGCCGTCATCCCGCAAGTCAACCGCCTGGCGAGGCAGTTCAGGCATGTCATCCTGACGCAGGACTGGCATCCGCCCGGCCACGCCTCGTTCGCCAGTTTCCATCCCGGACGGCAGCCCTTCGAGACGATCGAGGTCGCCTACGGGCCGCAGACGCTGTGGCCCGACCATTGCGTCCAGGGCACCGACGGGGCCGCCTTCCATCCGGCGCTCGACATCCCGCAGGCGGAGCTGATCATCCGCAAGGGCTATCACCGCGGCATCGACTCCTACTCCGCGTTTCGCGAAAACGACCGCAAGACCCCGACCGGCCTTGCCTGCTATCTGCGCGAGCGCGGCTTCGAGCGGGTCGTGCTGTGCGGCCTCGCGCTCGATTACTGCGTGTTCTTTTCGGCGATCGACGCGCGCGATGCCGGCTTCGCCGCGGCGGTGGCGTTGCCGGCCTGCCGCGCCATCGATCTCGACGGCTCATTGGCGCGCGCGCTGGCCGCGATGCGCGAAGCCGGCGTGACGCTGATCGGGTAGATTCACCACCCGTCATTGCAAGCGGCCGTAGGCCGACGAAGCAATTTCGTCGACTCCTGACGGTTATGCGGAACGAGATTGCTTCGCTCTTCTCGCAATGACGACATCTGTTGGAACGGGAGGAAAGCCATGGTCGACATCAGATCCGTTGTGCATTTCAGCATTCCGGTCAGCGACATCGAGCGTAGCACCAAGTTCTACACGGAGATCGTCGGCTGCCGGCATCTGGCGACGGTCGGGCACGGGACGATGAGTTTTCTCGACGCCGCCGGCACCTGCCTGATCCTCGTCAAGCGCCAGCCGCCGATCAATGCGAGCGCCGAGGATCATGGCGGCGTCCACCACGCGTTTGCCGTCGCCGACTACTCGGGGGCGCTCGACCATCTGCGCCGGCATGACATCGAGATCACCTTTGAGGAGGACCGCCAGGGCGGCGTCGTCAACGGCCCGCGCGCCTATTTCCACGGCCCCGACGGCACGGTGCTGGAATTCATCCAGCTGACCAGCTATGCCGGGACGACCGGGGCGAAGTAGCGGGAGGAAGCCATGGCGAAGTCAGCGAAGTCCTACGTCATCGCGCTCGAAGAGCATTACCAGGACGCCGAGGTGAAGGCGCAGACCGGGGCGCGCATCGACCCGTACGTCTCCGAGCGGCTCGACGATTTGGGCGCGCTGCGCCTCCGGGAGATGGACGAGGCCGGGATCGACTTCCAGGTCTTGTCGCACTCGATCCCGGGCCTGCAGGCGGTCGATGCCGAGAGCGGTCCGACATTGGCGCGACGCGTCAACGACCGCTTGCATCAGGCGGTCGAGGCGCATCCCGACCGCTTCGCGGCGTTTGCCGCCTTGCCGACGGCCAACCCCGGCGCGGCCGCCGACGAACTCGAGCGCACCGTGACCAAGCTCGGCTTCAAGGGGGCGATGATCAACGGCCTGACCCAGGGCGTCTTTCACGACGACGAGCGCTTCTGGCCGATCTACGAGCGCGCCGCCGCGCTCGACGTGCCGATCTACATCCACCCCGACCTGCCGCAGCGCGCGGTCATCGACACCTATTACAAGGGCTATGTCGAGAAGCATCCCGGACTGCTGCGGGCCGGCTGGGGCTTCACAGTCGAGACCGCGACGCAAGGCGTGCGCTTTGTCTTGAGCGGCGTCTTCGACAAGCATCCCGGCCTCAAGGTGATCATCGGCCATATGGGCGAGGGGCTGCCGTTCTATTTGTGGCGGATCAGCTACGGGCTGCGCCAGAGCATGAGCGAGAAGACGTTCCGCGACATCTTCTGCGAGCATTTCTGGATCACCACGAGCGGCTTCTTCTCCGACCCGGCGCTGGTGTGCTGCATGCTGGAGATGGGGATCGACCACATCCTGTTCTCGGTCGACTACCCGTTCATGGACAACCCGCCCGGCGCCGAATGGATCAAGACATTGCCGCTTTCGGCCGAGGACCGCGAGAAGCTGCTCAACGGCAACGCCCGCCGCCTGTTGAAGCTTTAGGCGTTTGAGCCGCACTTGCCCCTCACCCCGGCCCTCTCCCCGCAAGCCGGGAGAGGGAGAATAATGGGAGGGCGGCGCAACTGCGTGCCCTCTCCCCGCTTGCGGGGAGAGGGACAGGGTGAGGGGCCGCTTAGGGGCAGACTGGACAGTCGAAGGTGGAGGGCAGGATGCAGATCGAGGCCGCGGTTTTCCGCAAGGTGCATGAGCCGCTGACGATCGAGGCCGTTGACATCGACCGCCCGCAGCCGCGCGAGGTGCTGGTGCGCACGGTGGCGACCGGGGTCTGCCACAGCGATCTGCATGTCGTCGACGGCGTCGGCCGCTTCCCGCTCGACCGGCCGATCGTGCTGGGCCATGAGGGCGCCGGCATCGTCGAGGCGGTCGGCTCGGACGTCACCAGCGTCCGGGTCGGCGACCATGTCGTCGCCTGTCTCTCGGGGTTCTGCGGCGGCTGCCCGCAATGCCTATCGGGACACCCCAATCTGTGCACCGGCAACCTTGTCGCCCGGCCCGAGAGCGCGGCGCCGCGGTTGTCGCAGAACGGCGCGCCGGTGCGCCAGTTCATCGCGATCTCGAGCTATGCCGAGAAGATGCTGCTGCACGAGAATTCGCTGGTGCGGATCGACCCCGAATTGCCGCTCGACCGCGCCTGCCTGATCGGCTGCGGCGTCCTGACCGGGGTCGGCGCGGCGT
>JBLMXS010000146.1:0-2908 GCA_050257895.1 Thiohalocapsa sp. | reverse complement strand
AGGTCGCGGACGCCGCGGGCGGTGCGCAATTTGCGGCCGATATCGGGGGCGAGGCGCAGATCGCCCTCGGCGTCGAGCCAGCCGGCCTCGGTGTCGGGCGGCAGCTCGCGCATCACCGCGGCGAAGGCGCGAAAGATCGCCTCGACCTCGTGCGCTTCGAGCCGCCGTTCCTTGGCCACGCCATCGCCTCCGCCGTCCGGCCGCGACAGTAACGCAGAATCCTTCGGCGCCGCGACAAATCCGGGTAGGCTTTCGCCAGACCCTCAGGGGAGAAATTTGCCGATGCCGAGCACCCAACCCTTCGCCCCCGGCGGATACCGCTACATCCCCGGGCAGTTCCAGTATTCGGGCGGCGTCGCCGCCGAACCGGGGTTCCGCATCGAGCGGGCGCGCTTTGCCCGCCTCTTGCCGCTCGCCGACGGCTTTGCCGCGGCCGAGGCGCATCTCGCCCGGCTCGGCCGGCCGCCGACCGCGTTCTGCGCCTGCGAGCTGCGCTCGCCGGCGCAGTTCACCGAAGCGGGGTTCGTCGCCTTCAACCGGCATTACGTGCAGCAACTGGCGGCCTGGGGGATCTTCCGAGACGAGGTCAACCCGGTCGCCCGCTCGAACGTCTGCCCGGAGATCGACCCGCCGAACGAGCCCTCCTTCTATGCCTTCAGCTACACGGTGGCGGGCGACGGCAGCGGTTTTGTCGCCGCCGGCAGCGGCGAGGCGCGCGGCGAGATGGCCGGCAGCTACGCCGACCGCATCGTCCGCCTCGGCGACCAGTCCGCGGGCGCGTTGCGCGAGAAGGCGCGCTATGTGCTCGGCGAGATGGAACGGCGCATGGCGGCGCTCGGCGTCGGCTGGCCCGATGTCAGTGCCACGCAGCTCTACACGGTCTACGACGTTTACCCCTTCCTCGCCGACGAGTTCGTCAGGCGCGGCGCCATCGCCGCCGGGCTCACCTGGCATTTTGCCCGCCCGCCGATCCAGGGCCTCGACCTGGAGATCGACGTGCGCGGCCTCGCCTGCGAGCGGGTGATCTAGAGCATTTTCAGTATGACTCGCCATAGCCGGCGGCTTGGAAGTAGTTGGCGCATTCGGCTGGGGTGAAGCGGTCGAGCAGTTCGCCGATACGGTTCCACAGGCCGTCTCGGGTGCGCTCCGGAGCTTGGCGGAGCAGGGTTTTCAGCTTCGAGAAGGCCATCTCGATCGGGTTCATGTCGGGCGAATAGGGCGGCAGCAGGAAGAACTGCGCGCCCTTCTTCTCGATCGCGGCGCGTACGGCGGCGATTTTGTGGGCCGGCAGATTGTCCAGCACGACGATGTCGCCGGGGTTCAGGGTCGGGATCAGCACCTGCTCAACGTAAGCCAGGAAGGCCTGGCCGGTCATCGGCCCGTCGAGCACCATCGGTGCACCGAGCCCGCCCCGGCGCAGGGCGGCGACAAACGTGGTGGTCTTCCAGTGGCCGAACGGCGCCTTGGCGAAGAGGCGGCTGCCGCGCCGCGCCCGACCGTAGAGCCGGGTCATCTTGGTGTTCGCACCAGTCTCATCGATGAAGACGAGCTTGTCGGGATCGACGAACGGCCGCGCCGCCTGCCAGATGCGGCGCCGCGCCGCAACGTCCGGGCGGTCCTGCTCGCTCGCCCGGAGCGTCTTTTTTTAAACGACAGCCCGAGCCGGGTGACAGCCAACCACGTCGCCCCGTTCGACAGCTGCACCCCGTACTCCTCCAGCAGCCAGGCCTGCAGGGCCGCCAGCGTGAGATCCGGGTGCGCCTCGATATGGCTCGCCAGCGCGGCTTCCTGCGCCGCCGACAGCTTGCGCGGCCGGTGGCCACGCCGCGAGCTGGCTGTCGTCTCGCCGGTGCGACGGCGGCGGATCAGCGCCTTGTAGATGTACGACACGCTGACCCGGAACAGCTTGGCCGCCGCCCGAGCCGCCATGCCGCCGTCAACCGCTGCCAGAACCCGCGCCCGCAGATCTTCCGAATAGCTCTGCCCCTGCCGCCAAGCCATCGCTGCCCCCCACATCTTGTGGCCTGGGCAGAGAAGCATACTTCCACTCGCCCCCGAATCCCCTTTTAGCGATTCCGGCCAATGTGGCTCCGCTCTAGGTTCGGATCCTAACCCGGATCATTCATCGAGGTGCTGTTCGGTCGCGTGACGCTGCTGACCGAGGCATGGTTTTCCGTGGCGTCGAGGACGCTGGTAATTGGGTTTGAGGTTGCGCCAAAGGGGGTTATGTCGGGGCATCCGGCCCCGTTGTTTACGGCGGCAGCTTGGCGATGCGGTGGGCGAGATCGGTGAAGCCGGCCTGATAGGGGAAGGCGCTCGGCAGAGCGACCTTGATGCGGGTGACCATCTCGGTAACGCGGGCGGCGACCTTGATCAGGCAGAGGCGGATCGTGTCGAACTGGGCATCGCGCCAGAACGAAGTCCTGGGAGCCAGGCCACGCAAGGTCAGCATCAGCCAGTAGGCGGCGGTGTGGAGCAAGAGCCGAAATTGGTTGGCGGTCGCATTGCGGCAAGACGTGCGGTCGGAGGCGAGGTGCAGCTTGTGCGCCTTGATCAGGTTTTCCGCCTGCCCTCTGGCGCAGTAGAGCTTTTCATAGAGCGATTTCGGCAGGCCCGGCAGGTTGGTGATGATGAAGCGGCTGTCGGCCCCTTGCGGTCCGGCCTCGATGCGGGCGATGACGCGGCGCTCGACTGTCCAGCTTCGGGCGGCATAGCGGAAATCACCGTAGCGGCGGACCTTGTCACCTTCGCCGGCGAGGCGACCGAGGGCGGCGTCCTCGGCAAGCGGGACGACGTGGCGCAGCAGCACCGGGTTAGCGGCCAGGCCGAAGACATAGCCGACACGCTGGCGCTCGCACCACGCCATCGCCTCGGGCCGGCCGTAATGGCTGTCGCCGCGCACGATGAT
>JBLMXS010000145.1:0-10706 GCA_050257895.1 Thiohalocapsa sp. | reverse complement strand
GAGGCGCGGCTGCTGCAGCGCTGCGGCCCCCATCTGCGCGCGGTTTTAGAGGGCCATGCCGAGCCGCTCGACCTGCTGTTCGGCGATGGCGGCGATCTCGCAGCGGCGGTCTACCGCGATTCGCCGTGTGCCGCCGCCGTCAATCGGATCGCCGCCGCCGCCTTCTCCGAACTCGTCGGCGGACGCAGGAATTGCCGCGTCATCGAAATCGGCTGCGGCACGGGCGGCACCACCGCCGCTCTGCGTTCGCGGCTGCGGCCGGGCGACACGTATCTGGCCACCGACCTGTCGCCAGGGTTTGCGGCGGCATTGCAGCGGCGGCTTGGGGTCGCGGCCGGCACGCTCGACATCACCAGGCCGCTCGCGGCGCAGGGTTTCGCCCCCGGGAGCTTCGACATCGCGATCGCCGCCAACGTGCTGCACGCGACGCCGTCGGTGCGAGAGGCACTGGCGCATGCCGCGGCGCTGGTCGGCGAGGACGGCGCGCTGCTGCTGGTGGAAAACGCCGGCCCCTTGCTATGGGGCGACCTGACCTTCGGCCTGACCGAGGGCATGTGGCAATTTGCCGACGCCGAGTTGCGCCCCGATCACGCCCTGCTGCCGCCCGATCGGTGGGCCGGATTGCTCGACGAAGCCGGGTTCGAGGCGCGCGCCTACGCTCCGGGGGGCGACGAGACGGCGGCGCTGTCGGGGCAGTTCGTCGTCGTGGCGCGACGGCGGCGGACGGGGCATGACCGCGTCTGGGTGGCGCCGCCGACCGCGGTCGAGGCGGCGCCGGCATTGCTCGAAGCGGCGCTGGGCGAAGTCAAAGGCGCGATCGCCGCCGAAGAGCCGGTGCGGCTGCGCATCGTGACGCAGCGCGCCCGCGCCGTATTGCCGGGCGAGACGCCGGACCCGGTGCAGGCGATGCTGTGGGGCATGGCCAACAGCGTCGCCCTCGAACACCCGGAGCTGTCGCTGGCGATGATCGATGTCGCCGACCCGGCCGACCTCGCGGCGGCCGCGGCGATCGGGGTCGGCGAGACGCGGCTCGCGCTGCGGCACGGCGGGCGGCTGGCGGCGCGGCTGCTGCCGATGGCCGCGCCCGAGAGCCAATTCCGGCCGCGTCCCGATGCCACCTACCTGGTGACCGGCGGCCTCGGCGGGGTGGGCCTGGCGGTGGCGCGCTGGCTGGCCGAGCATGGCGCCTGCTCGCTGGCCCTGCTCGGCCGCACGTTGCGCGAGCTGCCGGCGTTCCCGCCGGAGGTGGCGGTCAGCGCGCATCGCTGCGATGTCGCCGATGCCGACGCGGTCGCGGCGCTGCTGTCGCTGCTGGGGCGCGAGCGACCGCCGCTCGCCGGCATCTTCCACGCCGCCGGGGTGCTCGACGACGGCGTGCTGGCAACGCAGACGCGCGCGCGCATCGAGGCGGTGCTGCGGCCGAAGGTGCAGGGGGCGGCGGTGCTCGACCGGCTGACGCGCGGCCTGCCGCTCGACCAGTTCGTGCTGTTCTCGTCGTCGTCGGCGATGCTAGGCTCGGCGGCGCAGGCCAACCATGCCGCGGCCAACGCCTTTCTCGACGCGCTGGCGGAGCGGCGGCGGGCCGAGGGGCTGCCGGCAGTCAGCATCGCCTGGGGCGCCTGGGGCGAGATCGGCGCCGCCGCGCGCGCCGGCGCCGGCGTTGCCCGCCGCGGCCTGTTGCCGATGCACCCCGACGACGCGCTCGCGGCGCTGGCACATGCAATGACAGCCGACCAGCCGGCGTTCGGCATCTTCGTGATTGATTGGCTGCGCTTTCTCGACCGCTTCGCCGGTGCTCCGCTGCCGCCGCTATTCGTCGAAGTCGCGCCTGCCGTGGTCGCGGCGCCGGCGCAGCCGGCGGCGGCTGGCGCCGGCGAACCCGACCGCGATTGGCGCGGCATCCTCGCAGCCGCGCCGCCCGAGGCGCGCGGCCGGCTGCTGATCGACGAGCTGCGCCGGCTGGTGGCGCATATCCTCGGCCTGCCGCCCGGCGAATTTCCCGAGCCGGCGGCGCCGCTGCGGGAGGTCGGCCTCGATTCGCTGATGAGCATCGAGTTGCGCAACGCGCTGGCGGCGGCGTGCGAGACGCGGCTGCCGGCGACGCTGGTGTTCGAGCACCCGAGCTGCGCCGCCCTCGCCGATCACCTGATGGCGGCGGTATTCGCCGAGCTGCGTCCGCCGATGCCGGCGGGCGAGGCCGACGGGCTCGACGATCTCGACGCCGCCGCCTTGGCGCGGCTGCTCGAAGAGGAGCTGTCGGCGGCCGACGCGCAGCTGGGGGACGGCAATGAGTGACGCGGTCAGTGGCGCGGGGGCCGACCAGCTGCGCCAGGCAGTGCGCACGATCCAGGCGCTGCGGGGGCGGGTTGCCGAGTTGCAGGCGGAACTGCAGGCCGAGCGCGCGTCGCCGGTGGCCATCGTCGGGATGGCGTGCCGCTTTGCCGGCGCCGCCGACATCGCCTCGTTCTGGCAGGGGCTTGCCGACGGGCGCGACGCGGTGCGGCCGATCCCGCCTGACCGCTGGGACGCGGCGCGCTGGTTCTCGCCAGACATCGAGATGCCGGGGCATATCGCGTTCCGCGAGGCGGCGTTTCTCGACGGGGTGGTTGGGATCGACGCCTTCGACAACGAGCTGTTCGGCATTGCGGCGCGCGAGGCGGCGGCGATCGACCCGCAGCAGCGCATCCTGTTGGAACTGGCCTGGCACGCGCTGGAGGACGCCGCGATCCGGCCGGACGGCCTCAACGGCGCCGCGGCCGGCGTCTTTCTCGGGATGACCGGAGGCGACCACTTGCTGGCGACGCTCGGCACGCCGCAGCTTCTTTCCGGGCATTCGCTGGCCGGCGCGGTCGGCAGCATCGCCGCCGGGCGCATTGCCTATGCGTTTGGCCTCGGCGGCCCGGCCATCGTCGTCGACACCGCCTGCTCGTCGTCGCTCGTCGCGGTGCACCTGGCGGTCCAGGCGCTGCGCACCGGCGAGTGCCGTCTGGCCTTGGCTGGCGGCGCCCATCTGATGCTGCTGCCGAATGTCTCGGTGGCGCTGAGCCAGGCGCGGATGATGGCGCCGGACGGCCGCTGCAAGGCCTTCGACGCCGCCGCCGATGGGTTCGGCCAGGGCGAGGGCGCCGGCATCGTCGTCCTGAAGCGGCTGGCCGACGCCGAGGCGGACGGCGACCGCATCCTCGCCGTTATCGCCGGCACCGCCCTCAACCAGGATGGCCGCAGCGCCGGCATCACGGCGCCGAACCAGCGGGCGCAGGAGGCGGTGATCCGCGCGGCGCTTGCCGACGCGGGGCTGACGCCGGAGGCGGTCGACGCGATCGAGGCGCACGGCACCGGCACCGCGCTCGGCGACCCGATCGAGATGCACGCGCTGAAGGCGGTGTTCGGCGGCCGCGACCGGGTCCTGACGGTCGGCTCGGTCAAAAGCAATATCGGCCATACCGCCGCCGCGGCGGGCATCGCCGGGCTGGTCAAGGCGGTGCTGATGCTGCGCCGTCAGGCGGTGCCGCCAAGCCTGCATTTCCGCTCTCTCAACCCGCATATCGAGCTCGACGGCGCACCCATCGCCGTGCCGACCGAGCTCGCGCCGCAGCCGCTGCAGGCCGTCGGCGTCAGCTCGTTCGGGTTCAGCGGCACCAACGCGCATGTCGTGCTGCGGCAGGCGCCGCCGGCGCCGCCACCCGAACTGCGGGAGCCGGCGGCGGCGCGCCTCGTCATCTCGGCGCACACCCGGGCGGCGCTGACGGTGCTGGTAACGGCCTATCGCCAGCGCATCGCCGAGGCCGATGCGGATTGGCGCAACCTCTGCCATACCGCCCGCCGCGGCCGTGCCCGCCTCGGCTGGTGGGTATTGGCCGAGACTGCCGGCGACCTTGCCGATGCCGAGCCGCGGCAGGGCTCGATCCCCGAACTGGACGGACCGGTGGACCGCGTCAGCGGGCGCGTCGTCGACCTGCCGGCCTATCCGTTCCAGCGCCGCGCCTTCCCGCGCGTCCGGCCTGCCGAGGCGGCCGACACGGCGCTGTTCCCCGGCCGGCTGATCGCGACGCCGTCGGCCGACCGGCAGCTCGAATGCGTCCTCGATGTCAGCCTGCTGCCGTGGCTCGCCGACCACAAGGTCGAGGGCCGCGTCATCGTCCCCGGCGCCGTCTTCCTGGCGCTGTTGCTGGCCGTCGCGCCGCCGCCGGCCGACGCCCTGTGCGACATCGAATTCCCCGAGCCGCTGCTGCTCGGCGACGGCCCAGTGCGGTTGCTGGCATTGGCGCGGGCGGACGGCAGCGTTGGCGTTGCGAGCCAGTCCGGGGCGGACTGGGTCTGGCATGCCGCCGCCCGGGTCGGCGACAAGGCGGCGCCGCTCGGCCTGGCGGCGCCGGCCAATCCCGACTGGCTGCCGCGCGCCGGCTGGGTGTCGCATCTCGCTGGGCTCGGCATCGAGATCGGCCCCGCCTTCCAGGCAATCGCGCGGATCGCGCGCGGACCGGTCAGCCTCGCCGAATTGGAGGGGGTACGGCCGGCGCCGCCCGGGCTGCGCTTCCACCCGGCCCTGTTAGACGCGGCGTTGCAGGCGGCCGGCGGCACCTTGCCGGCCGAGGCCGTCCTGCCTGTCGGCATCGACCGGCTTGCGGTGCATCGCCCGCTCTCCGGACGCTTGCGCGCGATCGCCCGCGAGCGCGACGGCGCCATCGACATCGAGGTGCTGGCCGACGGCGTCACAGCGGCAACAATCGAGGGGCTGCGGGTGCGCCGCCTCGCCGAGCGGCTGCCGCCGACCCTCGCTGCCCTGGCGTGGCACCCGGCGCCGGCGGCTGCCGCCCAGCCCGCCGCGCCGCCGCCGGTGGTGTTCCAGGCGGCGCCCGGGGGCGGCAATATGGCCGAGGCGCTGGCGGTGGTGCAGCGCCTCGTCGCGGCGCCGGCGCCGCTGGTCTTCCTGACGCAGGGCGCCGCGCCGCCGGTCAGCGATCCCGGCGCCGCACAGTTTTTTGGGCTGGCCTCGGCGCTGGCCGCCGAGCGGCCGGAATTACAGGTGCGGTGCATCGACGTCATGGCCGACACTCCCGCCTCGCTGATCGAAGCGGAGCTGCGGCTTGTCGACGGCGAGCCGGTCGTTGCCTTGCGCCCCGACGGCCGCTACCTGCCGCGCCTGCTGCCGATGACCCTTTCCGAGGGCCGGGTGCGGCTCTCCGGCAGCGTCTTGGTCACCGGCGGCCTCGGCGGCATCGGCCGGCACGCCGCGGAATGGGCTGCGGCGCGCGGCGCCGAGGCAGTGCTGCTGGTCGGACGCAGCGGCGGGGCGCCGCCACCCGGCCTGCCGGCCCAGGTCGTCGCGGCCGACATCGCGGCGCCGGACGCGGCCGCAACGCTGGCGGCGGCATTGGCGGGGTTGCCGCCGTTGCGCACGGTGATCCACGCCGCCGGGATCGTGCGCGACGGGCTGGTCGAGCGGCTCAATCCCGGCGATTTCGCCGCCGCGCTGGCGCCGAAGCTGGCCGGCGCCTGGACGCTGCACCGGTTGACCGAGCGCCTGCCGCTCGACCATTTCCTGCTGTTCGGCTCGGTCGCCAGCTTTATCGGCGCGGCGGGCCAGGCGCCCTACGCCGCCGCCAACGCCGCGCTCGACGCCTTCGCCGAGTGGCGGCGTGCGCAAGGCTTGCCGGCGACGACGATCGCCTGGGGCCGCTGGGCGATGACCGGGATGACCGAGCGGCTGAGCCCCGGCCAGAATGCCCGCGCCGCCGCCCGCGGCCTGTTGGCGATGCCGCCGGCGGCGGCGATGCAGGCGCTCGACGCCGCGATCCTGGCCGACCGTGCGGTCGTCATGGTGGCATCGCTCGACCGGCCGGTGCTGGCCGAAACCGCGGCGCCGGTGTTCGCCGAGCTGATCCCGGCGCCGGCGCCGCAGGACGCCCCGGTGCCGCAGCTGGTGGCGGCGGCGGTGCATCAGATCCTCGGCCAGCCGGCCGAGCCGGGACGGCCGCTCGTCGCCTGCGGCCTCGACTCGCTGATGGCGATGGATCTGCGCAACCGCCTCAACCGTCGCTTCGGCATCGCTCTCGGCCTCGCCGAGCTGATGGGCGGCGCGGACATCGCCGCGCTCGCCGGCGCCGTCGAAGAGGCGATCGCCCATGCCGGCGACGTCGAGGAGCTGACGCTGTGACTCCGGGAGGGACCGTCGACGCCTTTCTGCGCGAATTGGCGCGGCGCGGCGTCGCGCTCAGCGCGGACGGCGACGCGCTGCGGGTGCGGGCGCCAAAGGGCACCCTCAGCAACGGCGACCGCGATCGGCTGCGCGACGAGAAGGCAGCGATCCTTGCCCATCTGCGCGGGGATGCCTCTTCTGATGGCGAACCCGACGACGCGCCGTTCCCGCTGACCGACATCCAGGAAGCCTATCTGATCGGGCGCAACGCCGAGCTCGAACTGGGCCGCGTCGGCTGCCATGCCTATCGCGAGTTCGAGATGGCCGGGCTCGATCTCGACCGCCTGGAGCGGGCGTGGAACGCGGTCCTTGCCCGCCACGAGATGCTGCGCGTGGTGATGACCGAGGACGGCCGTCAGCGCATCCTGCACGCGGTGCCGTGGTACCGCATCGACCGGCTCGATCTGCGCGAAGCCGCCGATCCCGAGCGGGAGTTGGCGGACCGGCGCGAGGCACGCTCGCACCACGTCTTCAAACCCGGCGAATGGCCGCTGTTCGACATCCGCGCGAGCCTCCTGCCCGATTGCATCCGCCTGTCGGTCGGCATCGACCTGCTGGTCGCCGACGCTGCGGCGCTGATCACGCTGTTCCGCGACTGGAGCGCTCTATACGCGGATTCTGATCGCGTGCTGCCACCGTTGAATGCAAGCTTCCGCGACCACGCGCGGCGCCGTCAGATGCCGAGCCCGGTCGATCGGGCCTATTGGGAAGCGCGGCTCGGCAGCTTCCCGCCGGCGCCCGACCTGCCGCGGCTGCCGCTCGCCGGACCGCCGCGCTTCAGCCGCCGCAGCCTCGCCGTCGCCGCCGCCGAATGGGGCGAGCTGAAGCGGCGGGCGGCGGCGGGCGGCCTGACGCCGTCGGCCTTGCTGATGGCGGTCTATGCCGACATCCTCGCAGCCTGGAGCCGCCGCGCCCGGTTCGCGGTCGTCGTCACGCGCTTTGCGGCGCCGGCCGAGATGCAGGGCGTCGTCGGCGATTTTACCGAGACCGTGCTGCTGGAGATCGACAGCACGCCGGCGCGCTTTCTGGACCGGGCGAAAGGCTTGCAGGCCCGCCTCCTCGCCGATCTCGACCACCCGACGATGAGCGGCGTCGCGGTGTTGCGGGCATTGCGGCGGCAGCGGCCGGATTTCGAGCCGGTCGCGGCGGTCTTTACATCGACCGTCGGCCATCCGGCGCTCGATCCCGCGGCGCCGTCGCCGCTCGCCTGGCTTGGCGAGACGGTGTACGCGATCACCCAGACACCGCAAGTGGCGATCGACCACCATGTGATGGAGCAGGAGGGCGGGCTAGTCGCCAGTTTCGACGCGGTCGAGGCGCTGTTCCCGGCCGGCGTGCTCGATGCGATGATGGCGGCCTACGCTCGTCTCGTCGCCGCTCTGGCCGCCGGCGAGGGCTGGGACGGTAGTGTCGCCGATGCGCAGCCGCCGCTGTCGCGGGCGCCGCTGCTGCCGGCTGCCCCGGCCGCTCTGTTGCACGAAGCGGTGGCGCGGCAGGCCGCACTGGCGCCGGAGCGCGCGGCGGTGATCGCGCCCGATCTGACGCTCGACCACCGCACGCTCGACCGCGCCGCGGCCCATCTCGCGGCCCAAATTTCCGAGCGGCTCGGCAGCCCCGAGACGGCGCGCGACCGGCTCGTCGCGATCACCTGGCCGAAAGGTTGGCGCCAGATCGTAGCGGCGCTGGCAGCACTGAAGGCTGGCGCCGCCTACCTGCCGGTCGATCCGGCGCTGCCGGCCGAGCGGCGGCACTACCTGATCGCACAGGGCGAGGCGCTGGTGCTGCCCGACGACGCCCCCGAGCTGGCGCTGCGTGCGGCGAGGGAGCAACCGCCGCCGGCCCTGCCGCCGGTCGATGACCCGAGACGTCTGGCGTACGTCATCTACACCTCGGGCTCGACCGGCGTGCCGAAGGGCGTGATGATTGAGCATCGCGCCGCTTGGGCGACGATCGCCGAAGTCAATCGCCGCTGGTCGCTGAACGCCGACGACCGCGTGCTCGGCCTGTCATCCTTGAGCTTCGACCTGTCGGTATGGGACATCTTCGGGCCGCTGTCGGTCGGCGGCGCGCTGGTTCTGCCGCCATCCGAGGCGGTGCGCGACCCGGCGGCGTGGGCGTCCCTCCTCTGCCATCACCGGGTGACGGTGTGGAACAGCGTCCCGGCGTTGCTGGCGCTGCTCCTGGAGCACGGGCTGCCGCTTGGCCACTCGTTGCGCCTGGCGCTGCTCAGCGGCGACTGGGTGCCGCTGCCGCTGGTGCGGCAGCTGCGGGAGATCGCGCCGGCGGTGCGGCTGGTCGCGCTCGGCGGCGCCACCGAGGCCGCGATCTGGTCGAACGCCCACGAGATCGGCGACACGCTCGACCCAGCCTGGCCGAGCATTCCCTACGGCACGCCGCTGGCCGGCCAGATGCTGCATATCGTCAACGAGCGCTGCGAAGCGTGCCCCGATTGGGTGACCGGCGAGATCGAGATTGCCGGCGCCGGCCTCGCCCGCGGCTACTGGCATGACGAGGCGCTGACCGCGGCGCGGTTCGTCATGCGGGGTGGCGAACGGCGCTACCGCACCGGCGATCTTGGCCGCTTCCGTCCCTATGGCCCGGACAGTGCGCCGACGCCGATCGAGTTCCTCGGGCGTGAGGATTTCCAGGTCAAGGTGCAGGGCCACCGCATCGAGCTCGGCGAGATCGAGGCGGTCCTGGCGCGCCATCCCGACGTCGCGCAAGCGGTGGCAACCGTCGTGCCGGCATCCGGCAGCACCGTGCTGCATGCCTTTGTCGTCCCGCGCGCCGAAGCCTGGGAGCGCACCCGCCTGCTGCTCGAGCGGCGCGGGCTGCGGCGCTTGCCGGAGGTTCCCCGCCTGCCGTTACCGCACCGCCCGCCGGCCGATTCCTACGAGCGCCGCAGCGTCCGGCGGTTTCTCCCCGATGCGGTGGCGCTCGCCGCGCTCGCCCCGCTGCTGCACGCGGCGGTGGAGGACAGGCTCGTCGTGCGGCTGCTGGCGCGCCACGTCGCCGGGCTGGAGCCCGGGCTGTGGGGTTACGAGCCGGCGCCCGGCGGCTTGCGGCGGCTGGCCGATCGGGACGTCGTCATCCCCGATGCCGGCACGGCGCAGATCGCCGCCGGCGCCGCCTTCTTGATCCTGCTCGACGCACCGCCTGGGATGAGCCGGCGCGAGGCGCTGCTGCAGGCCGGCACCGCCGGCCAGAGGCTGATGCAGAGCGCGACGACGGCGGGGCTCGGCCTCTGCCCGATCGGCGTCTTGCGGCTGGCGGGCGCGCCGGTGCTGCATGCCTTCGCAGGCGGCTGCCCGGCCGCCGAGACCGCCGGCATCGACCTCGCCGGCGCGCTGCGCGAGCATTGCGCCGCGGTGCTGCCGAGCTGGATGGTGCCGCGCCAGGTCCACCTGGTCGCGGCGCTGCCGCTCGGCGCCAACGGCAAGCTCGACCGCGCCGCGCTGCGCCCGCCGGGCGAGCCGGCGTCCGCCCAGACCACCGGCGACGGTGACGCGCTGCGCCAGCGCGTCGGCGCGATCGTCGCCGAGATCCTCGGCGAGCCGGTCGAGCCGTTCCACAAGCTGTTCGATTGCGGCGCCACCTCGTTGCATATCGTCCGCCTGCAGCGGGCGTTGGCCGACGAGCTCGACAGCCCGCTCGGCGTCATCGACCTGTTCCGGCTGCCGACCGTCGCGGCGCTGGCGGCGGCCTTGGCGGGCGAGGTTGCGGCCAGCCCCGCCGCCGTCGGCGCCGCCCGCGCGGCTCGGCGCCGCCAGCTCGCGCAGGCGCGGAGATGAGCGGCGAGATCGCGCTGATCGGAATGGCCGGCCGCTTCCCGGGCGCGCCGGACCTGGCCTCCTACTGGGAGCTGCTGCGCGAGGGGGGTGAGGGGCTCACCCGGCTCGACCGCGACGAGTTGCTGATGGCCGGCGTCGACCCGGCTGTCTTGGCCGATCCGCGCTACGTCAGCGCCGCTGGCGCGCTCGACGCGATCGACCGGTTCGACGCCGCCTTCTGGGGGATCGGCGCCGGCGAGGCGGCGCTGATGGACCCGCAGACCCGCATCGCGCTCGAAACCACCTGGCATGCGCTGGAGGATGCGGCGATCGACCCGCGGCGCTTCGACGGCGCGATCGGCGTCTTTTTCGGCGCCGCGATCAGCACCTACCTGCTGTTCCGGCTGCGCGACCGGATCAGCGGGCCGAGCGCGCCGAGCCAGCTCTTGGCGATGATCGGCAACGACAAGGACTACATCGCGACCCAGCTCGCCTACCGGCTCGATTTGCGTGGCCCGGCGATCGCGGTGCAGACCGCCTGCTCGTCGTCGCTGGTCGCGGTTCACCTCGCCTGCCAGAGCCTCAATGCCGGCGAATGCGACATCGCCATCGCTGGCGGCGTCAGCGTCCGGGTGCCGCACCGCGTCGGCTACCTTCACGAGGCGGGCGGCATGCTGTCGACCGACGGGCATTGCCGCAGCTTCGCCCACGGCGCCGACGGCACCGTCTTCGCGAGC
>JBLMXS010000144.1:0-12877 GCA_050257895.1 Thiohalocapsa sp. | reverse complement strand
AGCCCTAGAAGAAATTCGGCGCGTGCTCAAGCCGGGCGGTCTACTGGCCGCAGAGATCGTGCGCGGCTCGAAAGACGAAGATGGGCGTGAGCCTGGACCATATGAAGCCGTTTGGTGGGATGCGCTCGATGCCGTGGTCCGGCGCGTCGAGGCGAGCGGCTTGCCCCTCTCGGAGAGGAAGCGCTTTTCAGATCCATGGCAGGGCGATCAGTGCATTTTCAGAAAGCCAGCGCCGCAGCCCCCAATAGGAATCATCCGCCGTCTGGCGCTGACTCTCCCGCGCCTTGCGTCGCGATGACCTGCACCGGACACGATAGAGAACAACGCGCAGAACTGCGTCTTGCCACTGCCATTGTGGCGAGCGCGATCAGCCGAGGGCACCCAACGGTCGGAGCTGTGGAGAGCGACGGATACAACTGGATTCCTAGCGACAATAGGAACTGAACGCCCTCGCTGACGAGGAGGACGGAACGGCTTTCCGAGATGCCGAAAACTGGGCCCCGGCTTGCGCCGGGGCTACGGTTGACGAGTTCCTTACGCTTCCTCGATGCCCAACAACCGGGCGGCGGTGGCGCCGAGGATCTTGATCTTGTCGGCGTCGGTGATGTCGGGGATCGACAGGATGTGGTCGACCGGCTCGGTGTTCCACGGGAACGGGTAGTCGGTCCCCATCACGACGTTGTCGGCCCCCATCTCGTGGACGAGATGGCGCACCGCCTCGCCGGTGAACATGATCGTGTCGGCGAGGATCTGGCCGTTGCGCAGGTATTCGGTCGGCTGCTTCTTGGGCGGCGTGCCGACCCGGCTGGGGAAGACGCGCAGCACCGCGTCCGAGCGGTTGGCGTAGGACGGCAGGAAGCCGCCGCCATGCGCGGCGCAGATCTTGAGGCCGGGGAAGCGGTCGAGCGTGCCCTCGAAGATGAGGTGCGACAGCGCAATCGTCGTCTCGAGCGGGTTGCCGATCGTGTTGGTCAAGAGGCCGTTGCCGGCGAGGCGGCCGGACGGCTCCAATTCGCGCGTGCCCAGCGGGTGCATGAACACGAGCACCCCCAATTCCTCGCATTTCTGCCAGAACGGGTGGAATTTCGGGTTGGCGAGATCCTCGCCGGCGCACGAGCCGGCGACGCCGACGCCGCGAAACCCGAGGTTCTTCACCGCATGCTCGATCTGCTGCGCCGCCAGATCCGGGAATTGGATCGAGGCCGTCGCGAAGGCGACGAAGCGGTCGGGGTTGCCGGCGCAGAACTGCGCCAGGGTCTCGTTATTGATGCGGATCAGCTCGGCTGCCGCGTCGCGCTCGGCGCGGTACCAGTAGGGGTTGATGCTGAGCGCCTCGACATCGACGCCGGTGCGGTCCATCTCGGCGAGCCGGTCGCCGACATTCGACCACAACAGGCCCGGCGCTTCGAGCGGGTGGTTGATGACCTTCGCGGCGTCCGGGACGATGCAGTGGGCGTGCACGTCGACGGTCTTCACGCGCTTGCCGGCGATGACGACCTCCCAGCGCTTGCGGTGCGCGTGCGCATGCGAGCCGGTGCCGGCGCCTGGGCTGGCGCTGGCACCGGCGCTGATCGATGCACGCTTCGCGGCGGTGATACCGCAATCGGTGAAGACGATGTCGTTCCCCATGGTCCTTCTTGCTCCCCAATTCGAGTGGCGGCCCGGCGCTGCGGGCCGGCGGAGCCTATACCGAGGAGGGCCGCTTTGTCGCGCCGCGCTAGAGCGAGAAGCGCTGGCGGCGGCGGTCGGCGTATTCCCAACCCATCGCAAGATGGTGGTCGATCGCCATCGCGTTGGCCCGTGCTCCGAAGAAGAGGCACGCCCCGATCCAGACGAGAATCATCCAGCCGTAAAGGCTGCTGGCGCGCTGCGTCGGAACGAGGCCGACGATCAGCGCCACGATGTTGAACACCACCATCGCGGCGCCCCAGACCTGCAGCCCGCGACGGAACAGCGGCAGCCCGAGCAACCCGCATCCGAGACAGCAGCCCCAGCTCCAGCCGTCTTGCAGGACCTTGATCTCGCCGGTCCCAGGGCGCCGCAATGCCACGCTCATCCGAGGCTCATCAGTTGCCGCCGCGCTCGCTTTGGGAGCGCCAAGCTTGCGCCAATGGCCCTCCGGCAGCAACGCCATTGCCGCCGGCGGCGGGATCGCGGAGTGTTGCCGGTCACAGTCCCGGACAACCGGACAAAGGGTCGAGGCATGGCCGAAAACCGTTTCTGCACCGTCGTCGACGAGGGGCGGCTGCGCATTGTCACGATCAACCGGCCGGAGGTGATGAATGCGCTGCACAGCGAGGCGCATTGGGAATTCGATGCGGTCTGGAACGAGTTCGCCGCCGACCCCGAGCTGTGGGTCGGCATCGTCACCGGCGCCGGTGAGCGCGCCTTCTGCGCCGGCAACGACCTCAAGGTGCAGGCCGCCGGTCGGCGCGGACCTCGGCCGAAGACCGGGTTTGCCGGACTGTCGCACCGCTTCGACCTCGACAAGCCGCTGATCGCCGCGGTCAACGGCGTCGCGATGGGCGGTGGCTTCGAGACCGCACTCGCCTGCGACATCATCGTCGCCGCCGAGAATGCCGTCTTCGCCTTGCCCGAGCCGCGGGTCGGGCTGATCGCCGGCAGCGGGGTCCATCGCCTGCCGCGCATGATCCCGCAGAAGCAAGCCCTGGGCATGATCCTGACGGGGCGCCGCGTTTCGGCGGCCGAGGGCAAGGCGCTGGGATTTGTCAACGAGGTGGTGCCGCAAGGCGAGGCGCTCGCCGCCGCGAAGCGCTGGGCGGCGCAGATCCTCGAATGCTCGCCGATGGCGATTCGCGCCTCGAAGCAGGTGGTCTACAAGAGCCTCGACGAGCCGACCCTGGCGGCGGCGATGCAGCGCCTTTATCCGGCCGCCGAAGCCAATCTGCAGAGCGAGGACTACATCGAAGGCCCGCGCGCCTTTGCCGAGCGCCGCAAGCCCAACTGGCGGAACCGCTAAGTCTTACCGAAAATGCGCAACCGCGGTATTGTCCCGCCGGCAATGGAGAGGGCACCGAGGTGCTGAGACATCTGCTGCTGCCGGTATGGCTCGGACAGCTCCTTACCAGCGAGAAATCGTTCGAGCGCAACGCCGTCATCGGCAACCCGTGGCTCAACGCGCACGGCCTCCACACCGCGCGCGTTACGGCGGCGCATCGCCTGGCGGCGTGGCGGCGGCGGCGACTGGCGCACCTGATCCCGGCCGAAGACCGAGCCCGGCTCGACCGCGACGGATTTATCGTCAAGCACGATTTCCTGCCGCCGCCGATGTTCCAAGACCTCGTCGCGCAGGTGCGCGGGCTGCGGGCGCCGGCGCGCCAGATGGTCGAGGGCGACACGATCACCCGCCGCATCGCCTTGGAGCCGCAGGTGCTGGCGCAGGTCCCGGCGGTGCGCGCGCTGCTCGAACTGCCGGCCTACCGCAACCTGATCCGTTATGCCGGCTCCTACGCGGCGGCGCCGATGGTCTACCTGGAGACGATCCTGACGCAGGCCACTGTCGGCCCGCCGGACCCGCAGACCCAGGTCCACGCCGACACCTTTCACCCGACGGTCAAAGCCTGGCTCTATTTGAGCGACGCCGCCGCCGATGCGATGCCGCTCTATTACGTCCCCGGCTCGCACCGGCTGACGCCAACGCGGCTCGCCTGGGAGCGGCAGATGAGCCTCGCCGCCCGCGATTCCGCGGATCCGGAGAACCGCCAGGGGTCGTTCCGCATCGACCCCGAGAGCCTGAAGTCGCTTGGATTGCCGCCGCCGCAGGCGATCGAAGGCCTGCCTAATACGCTGATCGTCGCCGACACATTCGGGTTCCACGCGCGCGGCCGCAGCCCCTCGCCGGCCAGCCGCGTCGAGATCTGGGCGTTCGGCCGTCGCAACCCGTTCCTGCCGATGGTCGGCCTCGACCCGTGGACGATCGACGCGCTCGGGCTGCGCAAGCCGGTGCTCTACTGGCGCAGCCTCGACCTGCTCGAGCGCGCCGGGCTGGCGCGGCAGCGATGGAAAGGCTGCGGCGACGTCTCGCCGTTCGACCCGCCGGCGGCGCAGCCGCTGGGTTAGGCATTGGCATCGAGGAGGAGGAGGGGCGGATGATCCACCATGTATCGATCCCGGCGAAGGAGCCGCAGCATGTCGCCGAGGTGCTGGCCGAATTGATGGGCGGCAAGTGCGTGCCGTTCGGGCCGCTCGAAGGCGCCTTCATGGCGACCAGCGGCGACGCGCACGGCACAATGATCGAGGTCTACCCGGATCGCGCGACGCTCGATATCCCAGCGAACGACGACCAGGTGGTGTTCGGCGAGAACACGGCGCCACCCCAGACCTGGCCCTTCCATGTGCTGCTGTCGGTCGCCAAGGAGCGCGAGGAGATCGAGGCGATCGGCGCCCGCGAGGGCTGGCGTGCCAAGACGTTCGGGCGCGGCATGCAGGGCAGGAAGCCGTTCTTCCACGTCATCGAGTTCTGGCTCGAAAACCGCCTGATGATCGAGGTCGTCTCGCCGGCGATGGCCAAGGAATACGAGGACTTCCTCAACGGCGCCCAGCCGGCGCTGATGAACGATCCGGAAGCGCTGCGGCTGATGCGCGCGCTTCACGTCAAGGAGCCGGCGTAGCCCTCGTCATTGCGAGGAGCGCAGCGACGAAGCAATCTCGACGAGACAGTGCGAGGCGGTACGAGGTTGCTTCGCTGCGCTCGCAATGACGGATTGAGAGGAGGCGAGCGATGCCGAAGATCCCCGCGGAGCGGCTCGAGACGATCGGCCGGGCCTTGTTCGAGGCGGCCGGCACGCCGCCCGAGGAGGCGGCGCTCGTCATGCGCCATATCGTCGGCGCCAATCTCGTCGGCCACGACTCACACGGCGTCATCCAGATCCCGACCTATATCGACCGCATCAAGGCCGGCCACATCGTGCCCGGCGCGCCGTGGGTGATCGTTAAGGAGTCGCCGACGACCACGGTGGTCGACGGGCATTGGGGCTTCGGCTACGTCGCCAACGAGCGGGCGATGCGGCTGACGATCGAGAAGGCCGAGAAGATGAACGTCGCCGCCGCGACGGTCTTCCGCCAGGGCCATATCGGGCGGCTCTCCAGCTACACGCAGATGGCGGCGCAGGCCGGGATGATCGGGCTGATCACCGCCGACAGCGGCCGCTCGCCGAAGGCGGTGGCGCCGTTCGGCGGCCGCGAGGCGCGGCTCGGCACCAACCCGATCTCAATGGCGATCCCGTCGAACCTCGAGGGGCCGCTCTATCTCGACATGTCGACCTCGGCGGCCGCCGCCGGGAAGATCTCGCTCGCCGTCGCGCGCGGCGAGAGAGTGCCGGACGGCTGGGTGATCGGCGCCGACGGCAAGCCGACCAACGACCCGCGGCAGTTGCGCCAGGGCGGCGCGCTGTTGCCGCTGGGCGGCCCAGACGGCGGCTACAAGGGGACGGGGCTCGCGGTCATGGTCGAGATCCTGTGCGGTCTTCTGACCGGGCTCGGCTTTGGCGTCGAGCCGACCGGCCGCCACAATGACGGCTGCTTCATGGCGTGCTTCAAGGTCGACGCGTTCCGCCCGCTCGCCGAGTTCAAAGAGGAGGTCGGCCAGTTCATCCGCTACCTGAAGGAGACGCCGCCCTCGGAGGGATCGAGCGGCGTCCTCTATCCCGGCGAGATCGAGCATCGCCGCGAATTGGAACGGCGCCGCGACGGCATCGACGTCGAGGACGCCACCTGGGCGCGGATCAAGGCGCTGGCCGACGGCTACGGCCTCGCTGGCCAACTCGGCCTCTAGACTCCGGACCGCCGGCTTCCGGGCGGCATGCCGGCGGGACGCCGGCGGTCCGACGAGTCGCACCGGTCAGCATTCCGGGACGCCGGCGCGTTGCTGCTTGAGGCGGGCGCGGCGGGCCTTGGCCTGCAGCCGCTCCTCGCGGGAGCCGGCGCTGGGGCGGGTCGGGCGGCGCGGGCGCGGCGGTGCGGCGGCGCGGCGGATCAGCGCAACGAGGCGCTGGCGGGCGTCCTCGCGGTTGCGCTCCTGCGAGCGGAAACGCGCCGCGGTGATGACGAGGACGCCCTCCTGCGACACGCGGTGGCCGGCGAGGCGCTCCAGCCGCGCCCGCACCGGCTGCGGCAAGGACGGCGAACGCCGGATGTCGAAGCGCAGCTGCACCGCGCTCGCCACCTTGTTGACATTCTGCCCGCCCGGTCCCGAGGCGCGGATGAAGCTCTCGGAGATCTCGCCCTCGTCGAGGCTCAGCGTGTCGTCGATCTGGATCATGACCGGCTATGCCCATCGCCTCTCGCCGGCCTCGCAATCCGCGCCCAGGCCGGTCCCGACATTAGCACTTCACGCCGGCGGGGCTGGTAGTGTAAGCCAGAATGGTCAGGCGCCCGACCCGCGTCGGCGCGGGCGCGCCGCGTAATTGTCAGGAGTGAACATGCCGAGGGTCAGCTATACGGCGCCGGCGACGATCGACGAGGCCGTCAAGGCTCTGGCCGGCGCTGCCGGTGTGGCGAAAGTCTTGTCCGGGGGGACCGATCTCTTGGTGCAGATGAAGAGCGGGCGGGTGAAGCCCGAGCTCATCGTCGACACTAAGCACATTCCGGGCCTCATCGGCATCCGCGAAGAGGGCAACCATTTCGTCATCGGCGCCGCCACCCCGGGCGTCATGATCGAGGCCAACGAGGCGCTGAAGCGGGCCTATCCGGGCATCGTCGAGGGCGTCGACCTGATCGGCTCGCAGCAGATCCAGGGCCGCTGCTCGATCGCCGGCAATCTGTGCAACGCCTCGCCGGCCGCCGACAGCGTGCCGCCGGTGATCGCGGCGCGCGCCACCGCGGTCGTCGCGGGGCCGAACGGAAAGCGCGAGGTGCCGGTCGAGCAGATCGTCACCGGGCCGGGCCAGACCTCGCTGCAGAAGGGCGAGTTCGTCATCGAATTCAAGCTTCCGAAGCCGAAGCCGCGCCAGTCTGATGCCTATCTGCGCTTCATCCCGCGCACCGAGATGGACATCGCCGTCGTTGGCTGCGCCGTCAACGTGACGCTCGACGCCGGCGGCACCTGCACCGACGCCCGTGTCGTGCTCGGCGCCGTGGCGCCGACGCAGGTCGTCGTCGAGGACGCCGCCAAGGCGCTGATCGGCCACAAGCTCGACGACGCCACGCTCGCCGCGCTCGACAAGGCGGCGCAGGCCGCCTGCAAGCCGATCAACGACAAGCGCGGCACGATCGAATACCGCACCAAGGTCGCCGGCGTCCTGGCGCGGCGCGCCGCCGCCATTGCCTTCGAGCGCGCGGGAGCGCGCGCGTAATATGTTGCAGCGGGATTGCTTCGTCGCTTCGCTCCTCGCAATGACGACCTTTGAGCGTCATTGCGAGCGAAGCGAAGCAATCTCGATCCGAATTCGGGAGACTTTGTCATGAGTAAGCATCACGTCACCACCACGATCAACGGCGAGCCGATGGAGTTTCTGTGCGAAGCGCAGCAGACCATGCTCGACGTCCTGCGCGACGAGCTTGGCCTGACCGGCTCCAAGGAAGGCTGCGGCTCCGGCGATTGCGGCGCCTGCAGCGTCATCGTCGACGGCAACGTCGTGTGCTCGTGCCTCATGCTCGGCGTCGAGGCCGAGGGCCGTAAGATCACCACCGTCGAAGGCGTCGCCGAGGGCGAGAAGCTGCACCCGGTGCAGCAGAAGTTTCTCGAACACGCCGCCCTGCAATGCGGCTTCTGCACGCCGGGCTTCATCGTCGCGGCCAAGGCGCTGCTCGACGAGAACAAGAACCCGACCGAGGAAGAGACGCGCTACTGGCTGGCGGGCAATCTGTGCCGCTGCACCGGCTACGACAAGATCATCCGCGCCGTGCTCGACGCCGCCGCCGTGATGCGCGGCGAAAACCCGCCATCGCCCGCGGTGTGACGCGCGGCTTGCCCCTCACCCTGTCCCACTCTCCGCAAGCGGGGAGAGGGAACGCGGCTGAAACGGCGGGCCTGGATGTCGGCATGGGATTGATGACCGGAATGCGCTGAACGCTCCCTCTCCCCGCCTGCGGGGAGAGGGCCGGGGTGAGGGGCAAAGGCATGGGAGGACCACTATGAGCTATCTCGACAAGTCAGCTCTCAAGGTTGTCGGCCATCGGCCCATTCGCCCGGACGGCGTCGACAAGGTCACCGGCCGCGCCAATTTCGGCGCCGACATGGTGATGCCGGGGATGCTGTGGGGCCGCATCAAGCGCTCGCCGTACGCCCACGCGCGCATCGTCGCGATCAACACCGACAAGGCGCGGGCCCTGCCCGGGGTGAAAGCCGTCATCACCCGCGCCGACTTCCCCGACATCGCGCCCGACAAGGCGCAGATCGGCGCCGCGCCGCACAACCTGATCCACCTCTCGCTGAACTGCATGGCGAAGGGCAAGGTCCTCTATGAGGGCCACGCCGTGGCGGCGGTGGCGGCGACCTCGCCGGCGATCGCCGAGGAGGCGCTCGACCTGATCGAGGTCGAGTACCAGGTGCTGCCGCACGTCATGGACGTCGAGGCGGCGATGGCGCCGGACGCGCCGCTCTTGCACGACAACATCTTCACCGCAGGGATCGAGCCGAAGCCCGAGAAGCCGTCCAACGTCGCCAAGATCGTGCGCTTCGCCAAAGGTGACGTCGAGGCAGGCTTCAAGGACGCCGACATCGTCATCGAGCGGCGCTACACGACAAAGCCGGTGCACCAAGGCTATATCGAGCCGCATGCCTGCCTCGTCTCGGTCGGCGCCGACGGCCAGACGACGATCTGGAGCTCGAGCCAGGGCCAGTTCATGGTGCGGGCCTACACCGCGCGCATCTGCGGCGCCGACATCGCCAACATCCGCGCCATCCCCGCTGAGATCGGCGGCGGCTTCGGCGGCAAGACGATCATCTATCTCGAGCCGTTGGCGTTCATGCTGTCGAAGAAATCGGGGCGGCCGGTCAAGATCGTGATGAGCCGCGAGGAGGTGTTCCGCGCCACCGGCCCGACCTCGGGCGCGGTCGTCGACGTCAAGCTCGGGGCCAAGAAGGACGGCCATATCACCGCGGCCGAGACCGTGTTGAAATACCAGTCGGGCGCCTTTCCCGGCTCGCCGGTGCAGCAGGGCTGCATTTGCTCGCTCGCGGTCTACGACCTGCCGAACGCGCTGACGACCGGCTACGATGTCTTGTCCAACCGCCCCAAGGTCGCCGCCTACCGCGCGCCCGGAGCGCCGATCGGCTCGTTCGCGGTCGAGAGCGCGATCGACGAATTGGCGCATGAATTGAAGATCGACCCGCTGAAGCTGCGCGAGATCAACGGCGCCAAGGACGGCACCAAGGCGGCGCACGGCCCGACCTTCAACAATATCGGCTACCAGAAGACGCTGGAGGCGGCGCGCGCCGCCGAGCACCTGAAGATCGCGCTCGGCCCCAACCAGGGCCGCGGCATCGCCTCCGGCTACTGGCACAATGCCGGCGGCGAGTCGAGCGCGGCCTGCCACGTCAACGAGGACGGCACGATCACCGTCACCGAGGGCCATCCTGACATCGGCGGCTCGCGCGCCTCGATGGCGATGATGGTCGCCGAGGTCTTGGGCGTGCCGTTCGAGAATGTCCGCCCGGTGGTCGGCGACACGACGGCGATCGGCTTCTCCGCCTCGACCGGCGGCAGCCGCGTCACCTTCGCCGGCGGCATGGCGGTGACCCAGGCGGCCGAGAAGGTGCGCGAGGAATTGAAGAAGCGCGCCGCGGTGATCTGGGACATCAGCCCCGAGGCGGTCGAATGGCGCGACGGCAAGGCCTATCCGGCCGGCGCCAACGCCGGCAGCTTCGAGCCGTTGGACCTCGCCACGATCGCCAACCGCGCGGCTCGCACCGGCGGGCCGATCTCGGCCGAGGTGCAGATCAACGCGCAGGGCCAGGGGCCGGGCTTTACGACCCATATCTGCGATGTTGAGGTCGACCGCGAGACCGGCCACGTCAAGATCCTGCGCTACACGGCAATCCAGGATGTCGGCCGGGCGATCCATCCGTCCTATGTCGAGGGGCAGATCCAGGGCGGCGTGACGCAGGGCCTCGGCTGGGCATTGAGCGAGGAATACGTCTACGACAAGGACGGCCGCCTCGAGAACCCGGGTTTTCTCGATTACCGCATGCCGGTCGCCTCCGACATGCCGATGATCGACGCCGTGATGATCGAGGTGCCGAACCCGCGCCACCCGTTCGGCGCTCGCGGCGTCGGCGAGGTGCCGCTGGTGCCGCCGATGGCGGCGGTGGCCAACGCGATCTGCGACGCGACCGGCGTGCGGCTGCGCGACCTGCCGATGTCGCCGCCCAAGCTGCGCGCCGCGCTCGACAGCGAGACCCCGCGGCTGGCGGCGGAATGACCTCTCCGTCATTGCGAGGAGCGAAGCGACGAAGCAATCCCGATGTTATGGGCAAACCTGGCATGAGATTGCTTCGCTATGCTCGCAATGACGCCTGAATTCGAAATTGGAGTCATGGAGCGGAATACATGACGTATCTCGACAAAGCCTCTCTGAAAGTCGTCGGCACCCGGCCGATCCGCCCCGACGGCGTGGACAAGGTGATCGGCCGCGCCGCGTTCGGCGCCGACATGACGATGCCGGGCATGCTGTGGGGCAAGATCAAGCGCAGCCCGCACGCGCATGCCCGCATCGTTTCGATCGACGCGAAGAAGGCGCTGGCGCTGCCAGGGGTGAAGGCGGTCGTGACCTCGGCCGATTTCCCTGAGATAGCGTCCGAGGAAGCCTTTGTCGGCGAAGGACCGATGAACTTCCGCGACCTCTCCTACAACTGCATGGCGCGCGGCAAGGTGCTCTATGACGGGCATGCGGTCGCCGCCGTCGCCGCCACTTCGCCGGCAATCGCCGAGGAGGCGCTCGACCTGATCGACGTCAAGTATGAGGTGCTGCCGCATGTCATCGACGTCGAGGACGCGATGAAGCCCGACGCGCCTCTGCTGCACGACGACCTGTTCACCCAGGGCGTCGACCCGAAGCCCGCCAAGGCCTCGAACATCGCCAAGCGCATCACCTTCACCAAGGGCGATGTCGCGACCGGCTGGCAGGAAGCCGAGGTCACGATCGAGCGGCGCTATACCAGTCAGCCGGTCCACCAGGCCTATATCGAGCCGCATGCATGCGTCGTGTCGATCGGCGCCGACGACCAGTGCACGATCTTCTCGTCGAGCCAGGGCCAGTTCATGGTGCGCGCCTATTGCGCCAAGCTCTTAGGCATCGATCTCGCCAACATCCGCGCGATCCCGGCCGAGATCGGCGGCGGCTTCGGCGGCAAGACGCTTGTCTACCTCGAACCGGTGGCGCTGGCGCTGGCCAAGAAGACTGGCCGCCCGGTCAAGATCGTGATGAGCCGCGAGGAGGTGTTCCGCGGCACCGGCCCGGCCGCCGGCGGCGTCTATGAAGTCAAGCTCGGCGCCAGGAAGGACGGCCGCATCGTCGCCGCCGAACTGGTCGTCAAGCTGCAGGCCGGCGCCTTCCCCGGCTCGCCGGTCGGCCCCGCCTGCATGTGCGGCTTTGCGATGTACGACATCCCGCACGTCAACATCCTCGGCTACGACGTCGTCTCGAACCGCCCCAAGGTGGCGGCGTATCGCGCGCCCGGCGCCCCGAACTCGACCTTCGGAACCGAGAGCTGCATCGACGAATTGGCGGAGATGCTGAAGATCGACCCGCTGAAGATCCGCGAGATCAACGCCGCCAAGGATGGCACCAAGGCGGCGCACGGGCCGACCTGGGCCAATATCGGCTATCTGCAGACGGTCGAGGCGGCGCAGAACCACCCGCACATGAAGATCCCGCTCGGCCCCAACCAGGGCCGCGGCATCGCCTCGGGCTTCTGGTTCAACATCGGCGGCGAGTCGTCGGCCTCGGTGCATATCAACGAGGACGGCACCGCCAGCGTCGTCGAGGGCAACCCCGATATCGGCGGCTCGCGCGCCTCGATGGCGATGATGGCGGCCGAAGTCTTGGGGCTGCCCTACGAGCAGGTGCGCCCGATCGTCGGCGACACCAGCCAGGCCGGCTACTGCTTCCTGACGGGCGGCAGCCGCGTCACCTTCGCGACCGGCATGGCGGTGACGCAGGCGGCCGAGAAGGTCGTCGTCGAATTGAAGAAGCGCGCCGCGATGATCTGGGACATCAGCCCCGAGGCGGTCGAGTGGAAGGACGGCAAGGCCCACCCGGCCGGCCCCAACGCCGGCAGCTTCGAGCCCTTGTCGATCCAGGAGATCGCGCTGAAGGCGGGGCGCACCGGCGGGCCGATCGCCGCCGAAGTGTCGATCAACGCGCAGGGCGCCGGCGCCGGCTTTGCGACGCATATCTGCGACGTCGAGGTCGACCGCGAGACCGGGTTCGTCAAGATCCTGCGCTACACCGCAATTCAGGATGTCGGCCGGGCGATCCACCCCTCCTATGTCGAAGGCCAGATCCAGGGCGGCGTGACGCAGGGGATCGGCTGGGCGCTCAACGAGGAATACGTCTACGACAAGAACGGGCGCCTCGATAACGCCGGCTTCCTCGACTACCGGGTGCCGGTCGCCTCCGACCTGCCGATGATTGATGCGGTGATGATCGAGGTGCCGAACCCGCGGCATCCGTTCGGCGCCCGCGGCGTCGGCGAGGTGCCGATCGTGCCGCCGATGGCGGCGGTCGCCAATGCGGTGCGCGACGCGGTGGGCTTGGCGATGCGCGACCTGCCGATCTCGCCGCCGCGCCTGCGTGCCGCCCTCGATGCCGAGACCCCGCCGCGGCTGGCGGCGGAGTAGCGGTGCGCGAACCCCCTCACCCCGGCCCTCTCCCCGCAAGCGGGGAGAGGGAGAGCCGGCATCAGCGTTCGAAC
>JBLMXS010000143.1:0-7204 GCA_050257895.1 Thiohalocapsa sp. | reverse complement strand
AGCCTTCGGCTGCGCCCCAGAATGACAATGATTTATGTGCAAAGCCAATTGCGGGAAAGGAACCGGTATCGCTCAGATCACGCCGTCGTCCTTGAGGGCCTGCAATTCGGCTTGCGACAGGCCGAGCCAGCCGCCGTAGATCTCGGCGTTGTGCTCACCGGGCCTGGGGCTCGGCGCCGCCGGCGCGAGGCCGAGGCCGTGCAGCCGCAACGGCGACGTCGGCACGGTGATCGGCCCGAGTTCCGGATGGTCGATCTCGACCAGCATGCCGCGCTCGTGCATGTGCGCATCGTGCATCACCTCGGGCGCGGTGCGCACCGGCGCGGCCGGGACGCGGCCGGCCTTGAGGCGGGCGGCGATCTCCATCTTCGGCAGCGTGCGGGTCCACGCGGCGACGACCGCATCGGTCTCGTCCATGTGGGCGATGCGGTCGGCGTTGGTCCGGAACCGCGGATCGTCGGCCAACGCCTCGCACCCCATCGCCTTGAGCAGGTTCTGCCAGTGGCGCTCGGTCACGTTGTGGATCGCGACATGACCGTCGGCAGCCGGGTAGACGTTGTACGGCGCGGTCGACAGCCCAGCCTGACGGTTGCCGGTGCGCGGCGGCGGCTCGCCGGTGCGATGGGTGTATTCGAAGCTTGCGGCGAGGCTCGAATAGACCGCCTCCTGCATCGCCACCTCGACCAGCCGGCCTTCGCCGCTTCCGTCGCCGCTGCGGTCGCGATCGTAGAGTGCCGTCAGGATGGCGCCGTAGAGGTGGATGCCGCCCATGTAGTCGACCAGCGTCGGGCCGGCCTTCGGCGGCCCGTCCGGCGCGCCGGTGACGCTCATGATGCCGGAGGCGGCCTGGATCGTCAGATCCATCGCGAGATTGTCGCGGTCGGGGCCGCTGATGCCGAAGCCGGTGCCGGTGGCGTAGACGAGGCGCGGGTTGATCTCGCGCAGCACGCTCCAGCCGACGCCGAGAGCGTCCATCGTGCCGGGTGAGAAATTTTCCAGCAGCACGTCGGCCCGCCGCACCATCTCGAACAGCAATTCGCGGCCGCGGGAATGCTTCAGATTGAGGGTCACCGCCCGCTTGTTCTGGTTGAGCATCGCGAACGGCAAGGTGGCGCTGGTGCCGGGGCGGGCGCGGCGGCGCAGCGGCTCGCCGCCGGGCGGCTCGATCTTGATCACGTCGGCGCCATTCTTCGCCAGCAGCAGCGTGGCGTAGGGCCCCTGGAAGATCTGCCCGAAATCGATGACGACGAGCCCCGCCAGCGGAAGCCGCCCGCCAAGCTGTGTGGTATTGATCATCGCCGCCAGCCCCCTTCGCTATGCCGATCGAGATTGCTTCGCTTCGCTCGCAATGACAACAGAAGGGGCATCGTCATTGCGAGGAGCGGCAGCGACGAAGCAATCTCGGGCAAAGGAGACGATCGGATGGAAAACGCCAGGACCGGCGGCTGCCTGTGCGGCGCGGTGCGCTACGAGCAGGTGGGCGAGCCGCTATTTTCGCTGCACTGCCATTGTCGCGACTGCCAGCGCTCCTCCGGCACCGCCTATATCGCCGCGATGCGGGTGCCGGCCGCCGGCTTCCGGATCACCAAGGGGGCGCCGAAGCGCTACGTCTCGACCTCCGACGCCGGCAACCAGATCACCCGTGCCTTTTGTGGCGATTGCGGCTCGCCGCTCTACGTCCAGGTGGCGAGCCGCCCCGACATCGTCGGCTTGCGGGTCGGCACGCTCGACGACCCGAGCGGCTTCCGCGCCGACGCCGACATCTTCGTCAAAAGTGCCCAGCCGTGGGACCACATGGACCCGGCCCTGCCGAGATACGCGACCTATCCGCCCGGGCGGTCATATTGACACCGGCTTCCACAAGGTTTCGTCATTCCGGGGTGCCGCGCCGCGGCGAACCGGGAATCCATATCCCAGAGACTTGTGTTCATGGGTTCCGGGTTCGCAGCCTGCGGCTGCGCCCCGGAATGACAACTATTGATGTGGAAGCCCGTGACAAGCAGTCACGAAAGATTGGCGGCCGGGCGGATCTCGACCGCCGCAATCTCGGCAGTGAAGCCGGCGTCGCAGAACAGCCGCACCTCGACCTCGCGCAAGTCGTCGGCGGCCTCAAAGGGGAGCTCGACGACCGGCTCGACCAGCGCCCGCATGTCGAGCCGCCGGGTCGCCAGCGTCGTCGGCCCCGGCGCCGCGCACACATCCATCACCGCGTTGCCGTGGCGCGCCGCCGTGCCGCGAAAAAGGATGCGCGCGACATAGCGCTCGGCCGGCAACGCCGCGTAGGGGCCGAACAGCGCGGTGCCGGCAGGCGCGCGCCGGAGCACGATCGCCCCGCCCTGCCGTGCGCCGACCTGGCTGCGCAACGCCGGATCGTCCCCGGCAAAGCGAAAGACGATCTCCTCGCGGCGCCGGGCCTCCCACACATTCAGCCAGCCGGGAACGCCGGCCCTATGGCGGCGGGCGAACCAGCCGGTGTGCGCCAATGCCGAGCGGAAATAGCGGTCGTTGAAGCCGAGTTCGAGCCAGCCGTGCTTGCGGATCGACCATAGCGACTGGCCGTCGAGGCGCAGCCCCCAGGGACAGGGGAAATCCGGCTGGATCGGCTCCGCCGCCAAAAACAGGGCGCCATCCGGCCTCACCAGCCGGCGCAGGCGGCGCAGCAGCCGCAAATGGTCGTCGGCATGGTGAAACGACTCGAAGAAGATGACGGCGTCGAAATCGCCGGCAAGCGTCTCGGCCGCCGCCAGGAAATCGGCGTTGACGAGCTCGACGGCGAGCCCGTCATGCGCCGCACGGCGGGCCACCAGCTCGCAGAACCGCGCCTCGATGTCGACCGCCGTCACCTGATGGCCGAGCGCCGCCAGCGCCAGCGTCGTGTTGCCCCAGCCGCTGCCAAATTCAAGCACCCGCGAGCCCGGCGCCAAGGCCATCACGCGGAGGAGAAAACCGACCGCCATCAGATGGTCGCCGGCGGCGACGCTCGATTGCGTGTGCCACGGAAACTGCGCCCGGATGTCGCTGCAGACCTCGAACACGGTGGCCTCGTTGGCCAGCGCGTAGTCCTTGCCGGCAATCCGCCGGTAGAGCGCCAGCTGCGCGTCGCGGTAGTGCGGCGAGAACGGGTCGTCGGGCAGATCCGCCGGCGGCGTCATGCAGAACGAGGCAAACACTTTGCGCAGCTGGTCGGCCGATTCCCGTTCGGCGCGGTCGCACTCGGCGAGCTTGGCGTCGAGCTGGTCGAGCGTCTCAAGGACCTGCATCCGCTAAAGCCCGCTCCTCATTGCGGTGATCATCCTCTCTGTCGTCATGCCCGGGCTTGACCGGGGCATCCACGCGCCGCCGCAGAGATTGGACCGGTTGCGCGTGGAGGGCCGGGTCGCTGCCCGGCCATGACGGCGGTTGTATCTGACCCCGATTGGTCCGACTACGTGTTACGCGAAGATCTCGCCGAGGCGGCGGATCGAGGCCAGGGCCAGCTCCTGCGGCAGGCCCGGCCATTGCACGCGCATGATGAAATGGTCGACGCCGAGCAGCTCGCGGTAGCGCGCGATCTCTTCCTTCACCGCGACCGCGTCGCCGATGATGAAGCGGTCGCGCGCGAATTCCTCGAACGAGGCCCCGGTGCGGTCTTCGAGGCCCCAGGCGGCGTAGGCATTGTACTTGTACTCGAGCGGCCCGCGGCACTCCTCCGAGGCGCCGGCATGGCTGGCACCGACATGGCACTCAACGGTAATCGGAAACTCGCGCGGGGTGCGGCCATATTCGGCGAGCGCCTTGCGATAGGCCGCCATCAACGGCGCGATCTTGCCGAGGCCGCTGCTGTTGACGATCAGCCAGGCGTCGCCGATGCGGGCGGCGCGCCGCACCGAAACCTCGGCCTGGGCGGCGACGTAGATCGGCGGCCCACCCGGCTGCACCGGCTTGAGGCTAATGCCGGCATCCTCGACCGTGTAGAACTGCCCGTGATGGCTGACCCGCTCCTCCTGCCACAGCCGGCGGATCAGGCCGATCGCCTCGCGAAAGCGCGGCGCCCGCTCGCCGAGCGGGATGCCGAATGCGGTAAACTCCGGCGGCCGGTAGCCGAGCCCGACGCCGAGGACGAAGTTGCCACCGGTTAGGACATCGAGCGTCGCCGCCTCCTCGGCGACATTGACCGGGTTGAGCGGCGGCAGGATCAGGATGTTGGGGCCGATCGTCATGCCCTCGGCATGGGCCGCGACATAGCCCATCAGCGGCGACAATTGCAGCATCTGCATCGGCTGCGTCAGCCAGTGGTGCGGCAGCCACAATGACGCGAACCCGGCCGCGCGCGCCGCCTTCACCTGCTCGACGATGGCCGGCACCTGCGCCTTGACGTCGACCCCCTCGGGGAACTGCGTGTTGATGAACAGGCCGACCTTCATCCGCTGCCGCTCCCTTTTTGGGGCCGATTAGGCCGCTGACAGGATCATGTCGCTGATCTTTTCGGCGGTCATCAATGTCGGGAAATTGGTGTTGGCGCAGGGCACCGCCGGGAACAGCGAGGCGTCGACGACGCGCAGGCCGGCGACGCCGCGCACCCGCCCCTGGTTGTCGGTGACCGCCAGCGGGTCGTCGTCGGCGCCCATGCGGCAGGTGCAGGTGGCGTGCCAGACGCCGATCGCCGCCTTGCGGATAAAGGCTTCGAGCGCGTCGTCGTCGGTCATCAGCTGGTCGAAGCGGTAGCCCTCGACGATAAAGCGGTCGATCAGCCAGCGCCGCAGCCAGCCCGGCCCGTCCATCAGCCTTGCGATCACCGCGGTTAGCCGTCGGTTCTTGTCGTTGACGACGCCGATCTGCCGCACCCGGTCGCTGTAGCTCGCCGGGAACGGGTCGCTGACCGCCTGCTGCAGCGCGGCGTTGAGGTGCAGCCGGCCGATGCGGCGGAACCCGTCCATCAGCCGCTCGAGGTCGCGGCGGTCCGACAGCAGGTTGAACTCGACGATCGGCTCGGCCCGCCAATCGGCCGCGGCGAGCCGCACCTGTCCCGTTTCGGACAAGGTCTTGTACACGCACACCAGCTGCGAGGCGATCTGCTCGCCGACCGCATGCCACGCCGATTTGCTGACGACGGCGACGAACATGTCGCCAGCCGGCACCTCGGCGATTCCCGACGAATAGCGCAGCGCCAGGAGGATATGCCGGCGCGTCATGCCGTTGAGCCGCGCCTCCGGCTTCATGAACGCGGAGACGGAGACCGAGGGATGGTCCATCAGCCGCTGCCCGACCCCGGGCAGGTGATGGCGCACCTCGATGCCGAGGTCGCGCAACGCCGCGGCGGGGCCGATCCCGGCCCGCAACAGATGCGCCGGCGAGTGGATCGCGCCGGACGAGACGATGACCTCGTTGCCGCGAAACTCGGTCTCGCGCCCCTGCACCAGCGCCTTCACGCCGACGCATCGCAGCCCCTCGAACAGCAGCGACGTGACCTGCGTCTCGGCCGAGACCGTGAGGTTGGGCCGCTGCCTGGTGCCGCTGTCGAGATAGCCGATCGCGGCCGAGACGCGGCGGTCGTTGAGGTTCGAGATCGTGATCGGGAAATAGCCGTCCTTGTATTCGCCGTTCTGGTCTTCGATGAATTGGTAGCCGGCCGCCTTGAAGGCCTCGGCGGCGGCGCGGGCGTGGCCGCACCAGTTCTCCGGCAGGATGCGGCGCACCGGGATGCGGCCGTCTTTGCCGTGCCACGGGCCATCGAAATCCATGTCGCGCTCGACCTTCTTGAAATAGGGCAGCACGGCATTCCAGTTCCACCCCTGAGCGCCCTTCCTCTCCCATTCGTCGTAGTCGGTGGGCGCGCCGCGATTGGCGAGCTGGCCGTTGATCGAGGAGCCGCCGCCGAGCACGCGCGCCTGCTCGTATTTGCGCAGCGGCGGACGCTCCTCGGGGCGGTTGTGCGAGACGATCTCGGTGTGGACCTTCAACTCCTGCCAGTGGAAGCGCGGGTCGAAATAGGCGGTGCCGGGGTAGGAATCGAGGATCTCCGGCGGCACCTTGCCGTCGGGCGTGTCCTGCCCGGCCTCGCACAGCAGGACCTGGTTGCCGCTCTTGGCCGACAGCCGGTGCGCCATGACCGACCCGGCCGAGCCGCCGCCGACGATGATGTAGTCGTAGACCATCTCCCCGCTCCCGCACTCGATTGAAGACGATTTTCGACCGGCCGGGTCGAGAGGGCAAGCACCACCCCACCGACCGCCGGCCTCAGGTCTTGATCCAATTGGCCCGCAGGCGGGCGGGACGCCCGCGGTCCCTTTGGGAAAGTTTGCCAGCCGCCCGGTTGCGATAGCACGGAACGCTGTTTTCGCGCGAAGCGTTTCCCGGACGAGCTACGGTTTCGGACCGGTGGCTTCCGTAAACGCGTTTACTGGGAGAGATCGATGACCAAGACGCTTAAGACGCTGGCGATTGCCGCCGCTCTGGCCGTTGGCACGGCGGGCGCTGCGATGGCGCAGTG
This sequence comes from Thiohalocapsa sp., assembly GCA_050257895.1. Lineage (GTDB taxonomy): Bacteria > Pseudomonadota > Alphaproteobacteria > ATCC43930 > CGMCC-115725 > DATARH01. Next base: position 735 of record JBLMXS010000143.1, on the reverse strand, counting down.
CCCGGCCGGTTACAATTATTACGGCGGCGTGTGCCAGCCTTACGCCTACGCCCCGGCGAACCCGGTGTCCGGCGCCGCGACCGGCGCGGCGGCCGGCGCTGCGACCGGCGCCGCGGTGGGCGGCCCGGTCGGTGCGGTCGTCGGCGGCGCCATCGGAACCGCCACGGGAGCGGCCGCCGGCACCGTCAACGCCGCCACCGGCGCGCCAGTCGCCGCCTACGGCAGCAGCTATCCGCCGCCGCCGGCGCCGGCCTGCGGCCCGGGTTACGTCCTTTACAACGGCGGCTGCTACCCGGCCCGTTAAGACACGTTGCTTCGTCATCCCCGGGCTTGGCCAGGCTTGGCCCGGGGATCTCGTGCAGTCTCGCGGAGATGGCCGGGTCAAGCCCGGCCATGGGATAGCTCGGCGCCGCCTCAGCCGCCGCCGATTTTCGGGATCAGGACGATCTCGCTGTCGGGGTTGAGTGGCGTCAGATAGGCGTCCTGGAAGATCTCGCCGTCGATCGCCACCGCCATGCTCTCGTCGATCTGGCGGCCGAGGCCGGGGTAGCGCCGGTCGAGCTCGGCGATCATCCGCCTGACCGTGTCGGCCTCGACCTCGAACTCGCTCTGCCCGCCGGTGAAGCGGCGCGCCGCCATCCCGGCAATCGTGACTTTCGGCATCGGGCTGCCCCTCACCCTGTCCCTGTCCCCGCATGCGGGGAGAGGGGACGCTGCTGCAGCGGCGAGACCAAA
>JBLMXS010000142.1:0-2913 GCA_050257895.1 Thiohalocapsa sp. | reverse complement strand
TAAAAGAGTGCGTCCTGCCGGACGCTGCGTTCCCCCATCATCCACTTCACTCCGGCCCCCAGCAACCAGAGTGAATCAGCGACACCGAACCCGCGCAATGCCTACTTTTTTCAACGGAATCGGATCAGTTAGCGGACGTCCATCGCGAGAGTTTTCATTGAACGGATGAGCTTGGAAAGCTGGCGCCGGCGAGCCATAGCTTCCGCCGCATAGCGCCCATGTTTCAGCGCGTTCCTATTGCCCCTCGGCGCGCCCGGAGAAAGCCCACCGTGCATCCGGCAGCGGCCGTTGGCCATCGCCGGCGATCGACACGGGCGACCGCTTCGGGTCCGGGCATGGCATCGCCGGCTCCGGTGCATGGGCAACCTGCTTTGCATGGGGTTGTTCCTCCGATTGTGTGCGATCCCCTCCCCCCGTCGCGGCCACCGCGCCGACCACCGCCTGTCCGCCCGAATGGACGTGAACATGCTCGACTCGGACGATCTGCTGCCCTTTGCCGCGGTGGCGATTGAGCGCGTCGAGAAGGACGGCAAAGCTCCGAGACAATTTGTTGGCTTGGCTCAGGTTCTCGCGCCGACCCTCGTAAGTCTGCTGCCCGATCATCGCCCGGCGATAGCACTCCATTGCCGCGCTATGCGCCGCGATCAGTTGGGCGGCCATCATTCCTTCCAGCTCGTCTTTTGGCGCGATCCCGATTAGACCCGCAATGGCCGCCGTAACTTGGCGGTTGCGTGTACCGTCATCGGAGTTGCTTGTCCACAACGTTCCCAGAGTGTTGTCGAGGATGACCTGGTTCCAATCGTCAAGCTGGGAACCGCCTATTCCCTTAAGCAGGCCGAGTGCTGTCGGTGCATCGGTAATCGCGGTGGCATTGGCCGGAACGTGCTTCTTGGACCGGCGGCTCATTGTACCAAATCCCATGCCAGCACCCGCCACGTATCGTTTTGCTTTCGGCGCCAGGTCTGGTGGGCGCCGGTGTCGAATGCCATTGTCGCGCTTGTCTCGGTGAGGGCGACGAGCCTCGCCCCGTTGACGAGCCAAAGCAGCCCGGCCCGGTCGATCCGGGCAAACGGATGATTACGATCGCAGCCGAACAGGTCGAACGGCCCCCAGCCGAGCGCCGCCGCCACCACACAAAAAGGCCCGTCGAGGAACAGCCCTACGTCGTCGATGAACTGCCGCCAGCGGCGCAGCGGCACGTCGCCGGGCGGCCGGTCGGGATCGAGGCGGGCAAAACCCTCGGCCCATTCGCGCGGGATCGCGCCGTCTATCTCGACGATCGCGGCGCGCTCGGCCTCGCGCTCGCCCCAGCTCGCGAATGCGCGAGCTGCGGCCGGCGCCGGCGGCTTGGATTGTTCAAGAGGGGTCGTGACACTCTTGACACTCTGCGACACTGTGGAAGGTGGCGCCTCAGAATGTCGCATTGTGTCAAGAGTGTCAGAGCCGCCCGACAGCGCGGCGAACGCCTCGGCCCAGCGGCTCATAGCGCTGTCTTCCATAGCCGAGGATTGACGGCGTAGGCGACCCGCCCGCGCTGTCCGAATTCGCCGCCCGGCGCCGGCGAGCGCAACCAATCGGCCTCGACCAACGCATCAGCGGCGCCACGGATCTGGTCCGCCGTGCGCAGCCCCGACAGCCGTACCTCTCGCTGCAGGTGCCTCACGTGGAGCTCGGCCGGACGCTCGCTGACGATCCACCGCGCCAGCATTGCGGCGCCGCGCTCGCGCTCCGTTGCGGCGGCATCGCCATAGACCCGCTCCGCCATCGGCAGGAAGTAGTCCGCCACCAGCGTTGCCGCCGCCGTGAATGCGCGTGCGCTGATCTGGGACGGCGGCGGCGCCATGCCATCCTGGCCGCACCACCACAGCAGCTCGAGTACCAGTGCCAGGCGAAGCGCCTGACCGCGCGCCTTGCCGATCGCAGAGCGTAGCAGCCCGCCCGCCCGCGTCTGGCTTTGCTGCATCTCCCCACTGAACGCCTCGATCATCTCGCGTGCCTCGGCCGTCAGCGGCACCATGATCGGGGTCGGCGGATCGCCGGCTTGCAGATCGAGTTCGCGAAGCCGATCGAGGGCGGTGATCGCCCATTGCGTACCGGGCGGCTGCCGCCCGAGCCGAAACCGGATTGCCTCGGGCCAGCTCCACAAGATCCGAGCGAGCAATCCGTCGTCAGCCCCGCGCATCAACAGCGCCAGCTTGTCGGGCTGGGTGCCGCCGTAGACCGCAACGGCGAGCCGGGGAATGACGATCGGCTCCGGGTGCTTGACGCGTTCGACCCGATACGGTCGCCCGCCGAAAGCCTCGATCCAAAAACCGCGCCCGGCAGGGTTGTAGGCGGCCATGCCGTCGATCCACCCGGCCAGTTCGTCACGCACGATCAGCAGCCCCTTAGAGGCCGCCGTCGCCAGCAGGGTTGCGACACGTTCGATCGTCACGTCGTTCTGGCGCAACCGAGGCGACTGTTGCTCCGGACCGGCCGTCGCCACCGGAGGCAGCGGCGCTGCACTCCCGCCCTTCTGCGCCGCCCGCACGTCCTTTTGCCAGCTCTCATCGGCCGCCTTGGCGAACTCGACGGCCGCCCGCCATTCGCGCAGCCGACCGGGGAAATCAGCAACCATGCGCCGCTCGATTTCCGGCAGCACGTCGCGCAACAGGCAGTCGGCGCCGGGCGACTTGCCATTGCCGCTGTCGCCGACCGCGCCGATCCACAGATGGGGCGGTTCCGTCCATCCGGGTACCGCCTGCGCCCATCGGGCATGTCCGATCAGCGCCGAGACGGCGGCCAGCAACAGCGCAGTCACATAGTCGGCCGGACACGCCGCGGCCTCGGCAGCGGTAGTGATCCAGCCGGCCCAAGCCGGCCCGAACACCGCGAGCGGCAGCGCTGGCGGCGGGCGCCGGTGCAGCCACAGTA
>JBLMXS010000141.1:0-11893 GCA_050257895.1 Thiohalocapsa sp. | reverse complement strand
GCACACCGGCGCGCTCGCCCATGCCGGCGCCGCCGACGATGCGGTCTTCCGCCACCACGGCATCATCCGTGGCGAGGACCTCGACCACATGGTCGATGTCGCGACCGCCTTCGCCTACTGCAGGCTGCCGAAGGGCAACCGGGTGGCGATCATCACCGGCTCGGGCGGCAGCGCAGTGTGGATGGCCGACATCCTGTCGGCGCACGGGCTCGAACTGCCGGTGCTCGAGGACGACATCCAGGCCAAGCTGATGGCAATGCTGCCATCCTACGCCTCGGCGCAGAACCCGATCGACGCGACGGCGCAGGCGATCGGCGAGGTGGGCTATGCGCCGATGGTCGAACTGGTAAGGCAGTCGACGCGGATCGACACGATCCTCTTAATCAGCTCGCTCGCCAACGAGAGCCGGGCGAAAAACCTCGGCGAGGAAATGGCGCCGATCACCGCAAGCTGCGACAAGCCGATCCTCTTGTCGACCTACACGACCGCCTCGGCCAATTCGATCGCCGCGTTGGCAGCGGCCGGCATCCCCTGCTACACGGCGATGCCGAGCTGCGCCCGCGCGATCAAGGCGCTGGTCGATTACGCCGCGTTTCAGGAGCGCTTTGCCCGCCGCTCCGCCGCAGCGCCGCAGGCGGCCGCTGCGCAGGCCGAGGTGGCGGCGGCGCTGGCGCGCGCCGACAAAGTGCTGACCGAAGTGGCCTCGAAGGCGCTGCTGGCGCAGTACGGCGTGAAATTGCCGGCGGAAGCGCTGGCGGCAAGCGAAGACGCGGCGGCGGCCGCGGCGGCAAGGATCGGCGGCGCCGTCGCGCTCAAGGTGCAGTCGGCCGACATCCTGCACAAGACCGAGGCCGGCGCCGTACGGCTCGGGGTCAGTGGCGAAAATGCGGTGCGCGAGGCCTATCGCGAGGTGCTGGCGCGCGCGCGGCAGGCGCATCCCGCAGCGCGGATCGACGGCGTCCTGGTGCAGGCGATGGCGCACCGCGGCCACGAGATGATCCTGGGCATCCACCGCGACCCCGATTTCGGGCCGCTGCTGATGGTCGGGCTCGGCGGCATCCATGTCGAGGTGCTGAAGGACGTCGCGTTCGCGCCGGTGCCGCTCGACGAGACGGCGGCGCTCGAGCTTGTTGGGCAATTGCGCGGCGCGGCGCTGCTCGACGGCGTGCGCGGCGACAAGCCGGCCGACAAGCAGGCGCTGGCCGGGCTGATCGCGGCGCTGTCGCGCTTTGCCGCCGATCACGCCGACAGCGTCGCCGAGATCGACCTCAACCCCGTCATCGTCCACGCCGACGGCGAGGGCCTGACCGTCGTCGACGCGCTGATCGTCAAACGCTAGCGGGTCAACCGTCGACGATGCCATCCTCACTCGTCATGCCCGGGCTCGACCCGGGCATCTACGAGAAGCGGCGGCGGCGGTGCCGGCATCGCGTGGATGACCGGGTCAAGCCCGGCCATGACGAAATGGATCACGGAGGGAACAAGTGGCCGATTACAGCGGGTTCAAGGAGATCGGGGTCAGCCTCGACGGCATGGTGGCGACCGTCGAGATGCGGCGGCCGCCGCACAATTTCTTCGATTCGGTGCTCATCGCCGAAATCGGCAACGCCTTCGAGCGGCTCGACGCCGATCCGGCGTGTCGCACGATCGTGCTCGCGGCCGAAGGCCGCTCGTTCTGCGCCGGGGCTGATTTCTCGAAGCGGATGGATACCGGCACGGTGCAGGAAGCCGCCCGCAGCGGCGGCGGAAGGCATCTCTACAAGGAGGGAATCCGCCTGTTCCGCACCAAAAAGCCGATCGTCGGGGCGATCCACGGCGCCGCCGTCGGCGGCGGGCTCGGCCTTGCGCTGGTGCCCGATTTTCGCGTGACGTGCCAGGAGGCCCGGTTCAGCGCCAATTTCAACCGGCTCGGCTTCCATCCCGGCTTCGGGCTGACGGCAACCTTGCCGCGGCTGGTCGGGGCGCAGCAGGCGGCGCTGCTGTTCTATACCGGCCGCCGCATCCCGGGCGACGAAGCGGTGCGCATCGGCCTCGCCGACCTGTTGGTACCGCAGGACGACGTGCGCAGCGCGGCGCAGGCGCTGGCCCTGGAGATTGCGCAATCTTCACCCTTGGCGGTGCTGGCAACCCGCGAGACGTTGCGCCGCGGCCTCGCCGACGCGATCGAGGCGGCCACCGAGCGCGAGCTTGTCGAGCAGGACTGGCTGCGCCGCACCGAGGATTTCCAGGAGGGCATCAAGGCCTACGCCGAGCGCCGCCTGCCCGACTTCAAGGGAAGGTGACGTCAGAAGCGGCGGCGCAGCATCGCGGCGCCGAGCCGCCACGGCAATAGCGGATCGGGGGCTGCGAGCGCCGGGTCGAACGGGTTCCAGTCGGCGCGCCGCAAGCGGCGTAACACGGTCTCGGCGACGACTGTCGGCAGCAGCGCCGGCAATGCCGCCGAGCGCGCCTCGCGCCGCCGCTGACGAGCGAGGCGCAGATGCGCCGCGGCGGCTTCCGCCAACCGTTCCGTGGCAGCGCGCAGCGCCGGGGTCGACCGCAACCGCGCATAGTCGTCCAGGTCGAGCCCCGTTTCGGCCGCGACGTCCTGCGGTATGTAGGACCGGCCGGCCCGCGCATGGAACGCCATCGCCCGCAGCAACCCCGCGATCGCATAGGCGATGCCGACGTTATGCGCGGCGTCCGCCGTCGCGGTTACCCCCATCCCGGCCCTCCCCCGCCAGCGGGGGAGCGAGGAAGGCGACGGCGCCGCACCGTCTGCCCCCTCCCCCGCTTGCGGGGGAGCGTCGGGATGGGGGTAAGCAACGTCGAAGCCGAGGATCTGCAGCGCGAGGCGGACGACCGTCGCGGCCGTTCCATCGGCATATTCCTCGAGCGCGGCGAGGGTCGCCGGCGCCGCATCGGCGAGGTCCTGCTCGCGCGCGTCGATCAGCCGGTCGAGCAGTGTGCGGCTCAGCCCGTGCGCGCGGATCGCCGCGGTCAGCGGCTCGGCGACGATGTGCGCCCGCGGCGGCTCGCCGGCATAGGCGGCAGCGACCGCCTCGCGCCACCACTGCAGGCGGATCTGGCCGAGCATCGGCTCGGTGACGCTCTCGCGGATGCGCGCGACCTCGTAATTGAAGGCGTAGAGCGCAAACAAGGCCTCGCGCCGCGCCGCCGGGGCGAACAGGGCGGTCTGATAGCGGTCGCGATCGTGCAAGCGCACGAGCGCGGCGAGCGGCGACAGCCCGGCCGGACCGCGGCCGCCACCAAGCCCAAGCCGCGCCGGCGTCGTTTCTCCCTTCACAAGACCCCTCAGAGCCAATATGTCACGCCGGAGGAAACTCTATGCGCAACCCCCAAGGTGGAGAGACCGGATGGCTTTCGAACTGCCGCCCTTGCCCTATCCGAAGAACGCGCTCGAACCGCATACCTCGGCCCAGACGCTCGATTTCCACCACGGTAAGCACCATCAGGCCTATGTGACCAACCTCAACAATCTGGTCAAAGGCTCGCCGATGGAGAACCAGTCGCTCGAGGAGATTATCCGGGCGACCCACAACGACTCCTCGAAGACCGGCATCTTCAACAACGCCGCCCAAGTCTGGAACCACACGTTTTTCTGGAACTGCATGAAGCCGAACGGCGGCGGCAACCCGTCGGGCGACGTCGCGCAGGCGATCGACCGCGATCTCGGCGGGCTGGCCAAGTTCAAGGAGGATTTCAAGGCGCGCGCGGCCGGCCAGTTCGGCAGCGGCTGGGCGTGGCTCGTTGCGAGCGGCGGCAAGCTGTCGATCACCAGCACCCCGAACGCCGTCGACCCGCTGGCGCAGGGCCAGACCGCGCTCCTCACCTGCGACGTGTGGGAGCACGCCTACTATCTCGACTACCAGAACCGCCGGCCCGATTTCGTGCAGGCATTCCTCGACCATCTGATCAATTGGGACTTCGTCGCGCAAAACCTGGCGAAGGCGAAGTAAGCGCGCGCTCCGGGTCCCTGCGAAGGCAGGGACCCATTCTTCAACGCCGCGAGCATTCGAAATGGCCACCGTGTGGTTCTCGCTTTCGTACTTGGCGATAGGCGGGCGTTGAGGCCCCGCGAGATGAACCTCTCCGTGATCGTCTGCACCTTTAATCGCTACGACATGCTGACCCAGTGCCTGCAGGCGCTGCAGCCGGGGGTCCAGACCGAGGCCGGCGAGCGCTACGAAATCATCGTCGTCGATAACACGCCCGACCCGGCGCGCCGCAGCGGCCGCGGCTTTCCGAGCAGCAAATGGATCGTCTGCGACGAGGTCGGGCTGTCCAACGCCCGCAATGTCGGGATCGCCGCGGCCTCTGGCGACATCGTGGCCTTTATCGACGACGATGCGATCGCGGCACCGGGATGGTGCCACGAGATCATTTCCGTGTTCGCGCGCCATCCGCTCGCCGTTGCCGCCGGCGGCAAGGTCGTGCCGGAGTACCCGGCCGGCGCCGCCCCGCATTGGCTCACGAATTGGCACACGAACTACCTGTCGTGCCTCGATTGGGGCGAGCAGGAACACCAATTGCGCGAGCGCGAATGGATCGTCGGAACCAACATGGCGTTCCGGCGCAGCGCCTTTGCCGAAGTGGGGGTGTTCAGCTCGGAGCTCGGCCGTAAGGGCGACCGCGGCCTGCTGAGCAACGAAGAGATCGTCTTGATCCGGCGCCTCGGCCGCGAGCGGATCGTCTACGATCCGGCGATGCTGGTAAGCCATGTCATCGCACCGGAGCGGCTGACGCAGGCTTGGCTGCGCAAGCGGGTTTTCTGGCAGGCGATTTCCGATCAGCTTGCCGGCATCGACATACCGGATATCGACTGCGCTCGCGCAGAACTGCGCCGTATCGTACCGCGTCTGCCCGCGGAACGCCGCAACCTCAATGGTTTGTGGGACGAGGTCGAGACGGCGGAAGATTTCTCGCTTCAGCTGCGCCAACTTTCGGTCGTGGCGCATTTGCTGGCAAGCGGGATGACCCCATGTTGAGTGCGTCCATCTTGATGCAGGATGCGGGGCTGTCCGTCTCGTTGCTGCCGTCGGCGTTGCAATGATCCGCGAAGCGGCAGGATACCGGCATGACGATCGCGTCGTGTTCGGTTTTATCGGCCCGTCGCATCCGTCCAACGTGGCAGGCGTGCTGTCGTTGTTGGAGGTGTTGTGCGCGGTCATCGGCGAGAGTTTCGCGCCGATCGAGCTGGTCTTTGCCGGGCCGATCTGTGAGGCGATCGGCGAGTTTGACAGCCGCATCCGCATGACCCGCTTGGGCCGCATCGAGGACGAGAATGCGTTTTACGACCGGATCGACTTTTGTATCGTCCCGGTATTCGACGGCGCTGGCTTCAATGTGAACGCCTGCGACATCCTGCAGCGCCGCCAACCGGCGCTGTTCGCGCGGCACGCCGCCGAAGGGCTGGCGCTAGATCAATCGTTGCTGGTCGGTGATGCCGGCGCGATGGCCGATGCGATGTCGCGCCTGGCGTTCGAGCGCCCGCCGCTGGCGCCTTATATTCGCTGCGCCGACATGGCCTGGCATGAGCTGAACCACCGAATCGGGTCTGCGACCGAGCGGCTGTTCCAGGCGTTCCAGGCGATCGGGGCCGCCTCCTTGACAAAATCGGTGGCCCAGCGGACGGGTGTCCGCGGCGACAGCGGCGATGTTGCCGGCGGAAGAGGAAGGGACGAGAACGAGGCCGGCTTGTCTCTCGACGAGCGTGCGCGGGCGCTGATGTCTCAGCTGCAACAGATCGGACTAGGTCTCGGTGGGATCAACGATTACTGCGGCAGCGAAGAGAAGCTCGGGCTGGAAGACGTTCCCGAATGGCAGGACTGGATCGACAAACCGACCACGCGGGATCAAACCCGTATCGAGGACTGGCTGTCACGGCTCGATCTCATCAGACAAAATATTTTGCATATCGGCGTTGGTAATTCCAGTCTCGCGCTTCGTCTTGCGGGAAATGTCCATTCGATTTTTGGGACCACGATTTATCAAAGCGAGAAGGAACTGTCCGAAACTTTAAAACTTCCGAATTATACTGTGGCTCTCATCAATAAATTTTCAAGATCAATGTTCGATATCGCAGAGCAATTCGATGTTGTGGTGGACAGTGCCCCCGGTGGCTATGTCTGCTGTCATTTCCATTTCAGCAGAATGATGCTAGCCTATCGGGATCTGCTGGCCCCAGGTGGAGTATTGGTCACGGCGCAACCGGGATGGGGCTGGATACCGGTCCCCGGTGCCACCCGACCGCGAACGGTAACCAAGGATTTCCAACCGTGCCTGGGGTGGGAGGAATGGGTTGCATTGGCCGGAGCGCTAGGATTACATGCTGAAAAGGCTGACGAATTCGTCTATACGATGCGACGCGGCGGTGCAGACGCGAGGCCGGCACGCGATTGTCTAGACAAGATGGGTCAGCCTCTGTACGGAGCAGGTCGAAACAGTGCCGGAACGGAACAGGCGCCCGGCTGCCTGCGCTTGCCAGAAAATCGACGGGTTGCGGAAATCGGGCGCCCGAAGTGGCCGGGCGCGGAGCAGCCCGATCCGAGCACGTGGGCGGGGAACAGTGGAACAGCATCACGGAAATCGCGCATGAACGAACCCGATTTAAGCCAGATGTTGCAAAAACTCGAGCATCTCATCCGCGAAGCGACGGTTGTGAAGCAGGAGCTGCTCGCCATTGGTGTGAAGCCATCCCCCGTTGTGGGTGAGGCCGAACCCTCCCGGCCCCTGAGCGTGCTGCAGCAAAAGCTGGCGCCGCTCATCGCCCAGGCGCTCGCGGCGCCGCAGAGCCGCCTCTTGGCGCCTTTCGAGGAGGTAGCGCCGGGAGTGAAGGTCGGTTTCAATCCGGGCAACAACGTCTCACTGACGATTTCACCGCAGACAGACGCAGCGGCCAGCGCCCCAGGTTGGAAAAACAGCCTCTCCCTCGCGCTCGGCGCCGCCGGTTGGTTTTCGATCGAGATCCATCTCGCGGCTTCGGAACTCTCGCTGGGTGAGCGGTATCAACTCGCTCTGAGCGCCCGTCCGAGCCAAACCGTCCCGTGCTGCGTGGTCCTCCGCCGCGTGCAGGGCAAGTCACACTATGACCGGCGGATCCGGGACTTGCGCCTGCATCCCGCCGAACGCAACTACAACACCTCCGGCAAATTCGATCCATCGCCGCCGGATGAGGCCGGTGACGCCGATACTTTGATACTACTGTTGTTTTTCGAATCGACTGTCGCGGTCAAACTTGAACTTGACTACCTTAATTTGTATTTCGCCTGATTTGTGGCTGCCATCGAGGCGCGCTTCGACCGCCCGAGCCCGCAATCGCGTCGCAACAACTGAGTGGCAGTTCCAGGCGCTCTCCAATGCCTACCGCGTCTGAGAATAGGCGTCGATGCAGCACTCGCTTGCAATAGCATTTACCACGATCGGACGCCCGCGCATTGCGCGGCGCTTTGTTGAGGCGGCCCGCCTGCGCTTCCCGACGGTACCAATCTACGTCGCCGATCAGTCGCAGGATCACCGGGCGATGTCCAATTTTTATAAAGACCATGATGTGCACCAAATACGGATGGCTTACGACGCCGGCCTCAGCGCATCGCGCAATCGCTTGATGGCGGAGATCGTACAAGATTACGTGTGGCTATGCGACGACGACCATCTGCTTTATGGCGACAGCCGATTTGACGAAGCCATCGCAATTCTCGAAGCCGAGCCAGAAATTGCCGTCGTCGGGGGTCGTATCTTCGAAGTCAACAGGAACGTGCTGCGCAAATGGCATTGGGAGATGTTTCTGCACCGCGACGAGCGCAATGGTGTGTTGACTGTCGTGCCGATTTACCATGCGGCGCCGATCCTGCGGCGGCTCGGCAGAATTGAATTTTACTTGTGCGATGCAGTCCATAACTTTGCAATCTTTCGACGGTCGGTATTCAATGGAACCGTCAAATGGGATGAGCGGCTCAAGATTAACGGCGAGCACGAGGACTTCTACCTCAACCTGAAATACAATTCGCCGTACCGGGCCGCCTACCTCCCGACGATGGCAGGGTTTCACCTGCCGGCGGCGGCTGTCGATTATCCGGACTTGCGCTCGCGCACGGAGTTTTGGCGGTATTTCAAGCGTAAGTGGAACGTCAATCAATATGTTGAAGTCGGCACTGGCCTCTGGCTGATCGACGACGCTTATGACCACCTGACCGCTGCCGCGGTCGCCGAGCGGTTCTATCTCGAGGCCGATGGTCCGTTGCGGCGAGGCGCGTTCGGATGCATCGGCGTCGCCGAGGCAGAGATGCCACCCTCTGGCGGCGCGACGCGGGCCGCGCTCGGTGCGCACGGCACCGGCGCCGCGCCGCCCGTGCAACGGCGGCCGCCACGCCTCGAAGCCGGCTCCGCTGGCTGCCCGACGCCAATGTTCGATCCCGGTGAATGGCGCATCTCGTGCCGCTACGAAATTGCGCACCCCGAAGGGACCAGCCTCGTTCTTTGGTGCCTCGGCGAACCGGAGCGGTCGGAGGCCGGCGACATCCCCCCAATCCTGGAGCTCCGGTCGCGGTGGTTCGCCGCCGACGGCCGCGTCCTTGTCTGGGAGACAAGGCGGGTGTCGGTCGCGTTATTGGATGCCGGTGAATGGCGGCCGGCATGGTTCGAGGTGCCGCTGTTGCCGCGTGACAGCGGCTATCTGCGTTTCGAGATCGTTGCCGAGAGCGCCACCGGCCTGGTGCCGCTGTGTTGCGGTTTCCTGCTGCCGGAAGGCGATCAGGCGGGCGCTGCGCCGGCGGCATGCGATGTCCTGGCACTGACCATCGCCGGGCAGCCGCCGGCAGGTCTCGGTGCGCGCGAGGCCGGCCCGCATGGCAACGCCACGTCCCCGGTGACACTGCTCGCCGACCGCCTCGGTCCAGCAGCGGGCCGGCTCCTGCAGCTTCGGCTGGACCCGTCGCTCGATGCCGCGGCACTGTGGTTCGCAAGATGGCCTGCTACCGGCCACAAGGTGGTTTGCGCGCACCTGCCGAAAACCGCTGCGGACTGGCCGCCGTCGGTGGCGATACCCGATGCCGGATTATCGGTCGACGATGCGGAAATCTGGGTCTCGGATTACCGCGGCCAGTTTGCCCCAGCCCTTATCAGGCACGCCGATGCAAGTGGGCCGCCGGCCGCGGCGTTCGATGCGGGGCGGCCGAGAGCGCCGGCGCAGGACCGCATCTCGGTGGTGCTCACCAGTTGCGGCCGGCAGGATCTGTTGGAGCGAACGCTCGACAGCTTCTTTGCCTTCAACACCGCACCTGTTGCACAATTCCTCGTAGTGGAGGACGGTACGCTGGACGCTAATGCGTTGCTGATCGAGAAGTACCGGCAGCATGGCATTACCTGGCTGGCCACCAGCGGCCGCGTTGGGCAAATTGCGGCGATCGACCACGCCTACGCATTGGTTGAGCACCCCTACATCTTTCACATGGAAGACGACTGGGAGTTTTATCACGGCGGCTTCATCGAGAACTCTTTGCAGGTCCTGGAAGCATTCCCCGATTGCCTTCAGATCTGGCTTCGCGCGCTCGACGACACCAATGGCCATCCGCTCTGCCCAGAGCAGCGCACAGCCGGAGGAATTCCATTCCGCAAGCTCCAATTCGATTTTCACGGAAGATGGCATGGTTTTTCTTTTAATCCCGGGCTGCGGCGGACCGCGGATTATCGTCTGTTGGGCAAGTACGGCTGGTTTGTCACATTCGACGCGAACGATCCGTCCACTTCCGAACGAGCGATTTCCGAGATCTACCGCCAGCTTGGGTTTTATGCGTCGATTCTCGGAGATCAGGACGGCAGCGGCTATCTAAGGCATATCGGCTGGGACCGCACCGTAGGCGAGCCGATGACGGCAGGTGGCGATGTTGCCTGAAAAGAGCTTCATTCCAGGCGAATTGGTTTAGGGAAGCCGCTTGATGCAAGGCGCATTCACCAAATTGAGCCGCCCGAGCGTCGAATACAATCTGACGGAGCATTGCAATCTTTCTTGCTATCTGTGTGATCATGCCTCCCCGCTGTTGCCGAAGAAATTCGCGTCATTGCACGATTTGACGGCGTTGGCGCAGGTTTTCCACTCGCGGCAGCTGCGGATCGTCGGTGGCGAGCCATTGCTGCACCCGCAACTGCCGTTGTTTCTGGCTGAGGCGCGCTCCATCGGCATCGCCGATGACATCGTGCTGTTGACCAACGGCGTTCTGTTGCATCGGGCTCCAGACGAGCTATGGGACCTCATCGACGAACTTTTGATTAGCGTTTATCCGGGGATCGAGCTCAAGCTCGATCTGGACAAGTGCGCCGAAATCTGTGAGCAGCATGGCGCACGCTTTCGCGTAAGTCGGATGCAGGAATTCAGCAAGACCTTGTTGAACGCTCGTATCGAGGAGCCGCGGCTGGTGCAAGCCATCTTCGACGCGTGTGAAACTGCAAACGAATGGTCGTGCCATACGGTGTATGGCGGCCGGTTCTACAGGTGCTCGATCGCGCCATTTATGGGGCCGCGGCTGGCCTTGCGCGGCGTCGACTTCGACAATCACGAGGTCGATGGGGTGGCGCTGCACGACAATCCCAATTTGTACCGGGAGCTGGAAGCCTGCCTCCACGGCAGCACGCCGTTGGCGGCCTGCTCCTACTGTCTTGGTACCTGCGGACCGTCGCTGCCCCATCGCCAAGTCAATCGGCAGGGCCGCACTCGGTGGCTCGAGGAGGACGACAGCATGGATATCGCGGCTGTCAGGGCGAGGCTACTGGGCGAGGAGTGCCGCGTTCCGATCCTGATGTATCACAGCGTCGCGGACGAGGGGCCGGCCGGGACGGCACCGTACCGCGTATCCCCGGCGGCGTTCCGGCAGCAGATGGAGTTTCTCCGCGCTCAGGGCTATCGATCGATTTCGCTCGACGAGTGGGCTCGCTGCATCGCCTCCGGGCAGGCGCCGGAGCCGCCTTGCTGCATCATCACGTTCGACGACGGCTACCGCAACATTCTGCAGAATGCGCTGCCGGTTCTCACCAAGACCGGCTTCAAGGCCACCGTCTTCGTGGTGACCGGACGGGTCGGCGGCGTCGCCGATTGGGACCGGGCCTATGGCGAACCGGTGGATCTGCTGGACTGGGACGAGTTGCGCCTTTGGCAGCAGCAGGGGCATGCAATCGGCAGCCATTGCGTCCTGCACCGCAATCTGCAGGAACTGTCCGACACGGAGATCGTCGCCGACGGCCGGGAAGCGCGTGCCGCCCTGCAGCGTCAGCTCGGGCGCGACGTCCGGGCCATCGCCTATCCGTGGGGGCTGAGCGACGAGCGCGTCCGGCGGTTGCTCGTCGACAGCGGCTACCGCATCGGCGTCGATGTTGTCGGCGGTCCCAGCGGTCTGGGCGATCCATTGATGCTGCTGCCGCGGATCGAGATCTTCGGCGACGACAATCTTTCCGATTTTGCCCGCAAGCTTGATTGCGACAATCACCGGGCCGATGCTCGCGAGGTGATTTCTATGGATTCTATGAGCGGGTTACCTGCGTCACGACAATCGGAGCCGGCCGATGCGGCACAGCAACGGGGCCGGACTGGCGAAATGCGCGCGCTGTCGGAGCGGTTGGCGCGCCTGATCGCCGAGCTGTCGGCAATAAAGACGGCGCTGGACGAGATGGACCGGCTTCAAGCACATCCGCTCGCGCCAAGGGCGACCTCTGCGCCGCACTTCACAGAGATCTCCTGATCATGGTGATCGTGATCAGGCCGACGTGCGGGTATAGCGGTCCGCGTCGCCGACCCACTTCCTCACATCGAGGCCGAGATCGCCGGCGGGAGCGACGAGAAGTCGATTTTGGCTCTGGTTGGGGAACCAAAGGCTAGACATGTCAAGGACGTCGAGAGTCGACA
>JBLMXS010000140.1:0-6407 GCA_050257895.1 Thiohalocapsa sp. | reverse complement strand
CCCGGTCATTGCCCGGGTGATTGCCGGGGTCTTTGATTGTGCAGCGGCGAAGCGTATCATTCGATCCCGATTGGCGGTGCAATAGGGGCTGCGCCGTAAACGGTCAAGCCGCTGCTTTGCTGCGTTTCCGGACGGAATATGATCCCTTTCGAGACCATCGAAATCAACGAGATGGTCGCTGCCTGCGATGGCGGCGGCGGGGCCCTCGGCCATCCTCGCGTCTACCTCAACCTGGCGCCGAGCGGGCGCATTGAATGCCCCTATTGCTCGCGGCAATACGTCAACCGCGCGGTGCTCGCGGCAGGCGGCGTCGCCGAGGAAGCCGGGGTGATCATGCCGTCGGCGGAGATTCCCGGCCAGGAGCGCCTGGCGGAGAGTCCGGCGCCGCGCCAGGTCGGCGACATCGCACGCGACCCGGCGCCAGATCGGGCGGGAGGTGGGAATGGATGACATCGCCGGCAGCGTCGTCGTCGAGACCCCGGCCGCGGCCGCGCCAATCGCTTCGGCGGCACCGCACCACGTCTTCCTGATCGACGGCTCGGGCTTCATCTTCCGCGCCTATTTCGCGCGCGCCCGCGACCCCAAGGTCGCTGCCGGCGGCGGCTTCCAGCGCAAGTCCGACGGCATGCCGACCGAGGTCGTCATGATCTTCAGCAACATGCTGGACAAGTACCTGCGCGAGACCGACGCCGACCACATCGCCGTCATCTTCGACGCCAAGGGGCGCAGCTTCCGCAACGAGATCTATGCCGACTACAAGGCCAACCGGCGCGAGATGCCGGACGATCTGGCGCCGCAGCTGGGGCACGTCCGGCGCGCCGCCGACGCCTTCGGCGTCTGCCAGATCGAAATGGAGAATTTCGAGGCCGACGATCTGATCGCCACCTATGCCCGACATGCCGTCGAGGCCGGCGCCAAGGTGACGATCCTGTCCTCCGACAAGGACATGATGCAGCTGGTCGCCGACGGCCGCGTCGTGATGCGCGACCCGATGACCGACCGGGTGATCGGCGAAGCGGAGGTCAAGGACAAGTTCGGCGTCGGCCCCGACAAGGTGATCGAGGTGCAGGCGCTGTGCGGCGACAGCACCGACAACGTGCCTGGGGTGCCGGGGATCGGCGTCAAGACCGCGGCCGAGCTGATCAACGCCTATGGCGACCTCGAAACGCTGTTGTCGCGCGCGCCGGAGATCAAGCAGCCGAAGCGCCGCGAGGCGCTGGTCGAGAACGCCGCCAAGGCGCGGCTGTCGAAGGAGCTGGTCAAGCTCGACGACGACGTGCCGTTGCCGTGCCCGCTCTCGGCGCTGCGCGTCAAGCCGTACGACGCAGAGAAGCTGTTCCCGTTCCTCGACGAGATGGAACTCAGGGCGCTCAAGGGCCGCATCGAAAAGCGCCTGGAGATCACCGCGCCGCCGTCGCCGCTCGCGCCGAGCGAACCGGTCATCCCGGAGGTGCCGGCGTTCTCGGAGCCGCGCACCTACGCCGTCGTCGATACCGAGGAGGGGCTCGAGCATTGGATCGAGGCGGCGGTGCAGGCCGGCACTGTGGGGATCTGGGCAGCGCCGAGCGCGGTCGCCGGCCGCCGGCCGGAACTGTGCGGGCTTGCGATGGCGATCGCGCCAGGCCTGGCGATCTACCTGCCGCTCGGCCACCGAGGGGCCGGGCTGCTTGACGAGCCGCCGGGCGGCCTGACGCTCGATGCGGCGCTGGCGCGGCTGAAGCCGCTGTTCGAAGACCCGGGCGTGCTCAAGGTCGGGCACGACATGAAGGGCATGGCTCACATTTTGCGGCGCCACGGCATCGCGGTGGCGCCCTGTGACTGCACGATGCTGATGTCGTACGTGCTCGACGGCGGCCAGATCGAGCATTCGATCGAGGAGCTGACCCGCCGCGCCTTCGCGCACGAGCTGACGTCGGCGAAGGAGGTGCTCGGCACCGGCAAGAGCCTCATCTGCTTTGCCGAGGTGGCAACCGCGGCGGCCCGCGACTTTGCGGCCGAGCGGGCCGACGCCGCCTTGCGGCTGCACCTGCAGCTGAAGGCGCGGCTCGTCGCCGAGCACATGACAGCGTTTTACGAGACGATCGAACGGCCGCTGATCCCGGTGGTGGCGGCGATGGAGGATGCCGGGGTCAAGGTCGACCGCGCCGCGCTCGCCGAGCTGTCGCGCGATTTCGGTCATCGCATCGGCGAGATCGAGGCGGCGATCTGGCAGAATGTCGGCAACGAATTCAACATCGGCTCGACGAAGCAGCTCGGCGACGTGCTGTTCGAGAAGCTGCAATTGCCCGGCGGCAAGAAGGGCAAGACCGGCGCCTACGGCACCGACGCCGGCATCCTCGAGACCCTGGCGCCGCTCCACCCGGTGCCGGCGCAGGTGCTCGAATGGCGGCAGCTGACCAAGCTCAAATCGACCTACGCTGACGCGCTTGGTGAGAACATCGATGGCGAGAGCGGCCGCGTCCACACCTCGTTTGCGCTGGCGGCGACGGCGACCGGGCGGCTCTCCTCCTCGGAGCCCAATATCCAGAACATCCCGATCCGCACCAAGGAGGGACGCAAGATCCGCCGCGCCTTCGTCGCCGAGCCGGGGCACTTGCTGCTGTCGGCCGATTACAGCCAGATCGAATTGCGCCTCGCCGCGCATGTCGCCGACATCGCCGAGCTGAAGCGGGCCTTCCAGGAAGGCCACGACATCCACGCGCTGACCGCGAGCGAAGTCTTCGGCGTGCCGCTGGCGCAGATGGATGCGCAGACAAGGCGGCGCGCCAAGGCGATCAATTTCGGCATCATCTACGGCATCAGCGCATTCGGCCTCGGCAACCAGATCGGCGTGCCGCAGGGCGAGGCGGCGGAATACATCCGCGCCTATTTCGAGCGTTTCCCCGGCATCCGCGTCTACATGGAACGGATCAAGGCCGAGGCGCGGCGCGCCGGCTATGTCGAGACGATCTTCGGCCGCAAATGCTTCATCCCCGGGATCCGCGACGCCAACCCGGCACGCCGCGCCGGCGCCGAGCGGCAGGCGATCAACGCTCCCCTGCAGGGCTCGGCCGCCGACATCATCAAGCGTGCGATGGGCCGCCTGCCGGCGGTGCTCGCGGCGGCCGGCCTCAAGGCGCGGATGCTGTTGCAGGTGCATGACGAGCTGCTTTTCGAGGCGCCGGAAGCCGAGGTCGAGGCGACCGCGCAGCTCGCAAAGGCGGTGATGGAAGGCGCCTGCGGGCCGCGCTGCGAGCTCTCGGTGCCGCTCGTCGTCGAAACCGGCTGGGCCGCCAGCTGGGACCAGGCGCACTGACAAGAATTTGTCATCCCGGCGCAGGCCGGGATCCATCGTTCAACCGTCCGAGCGGCTGACAGATGGATCCCGGCCTGCGCCGGGATGACAAAATACTCCCCGCCCTCAGATGACGCCGTCCTTGCGCAATTGCGCGACCGCGTCGGCGTCGAGGCCGAGCCAGTCGGACAGTACCTCGGCGGTGTGCTGGCCGAGCAGCGGCGCCGGTTCGACCTTGGTCGGCACGCCGTCGAAGCGCACCGGCCAGGTCGGCATCACCATCGTGCGCTCGCCATGAACCATCTTCTGCAGGATGCCGCGCTCGTAGAAGCTCGGTTCGTCGACCAGCTCCTGCGTGTCGAGCACCGCTCCGGCCGGGACGCCGACCGCGCTCAATTGCGCAAAGGCCTCGTGCTTGGTGCGCTCCTTGGTCCAGGCGGTGACGATCGCGTCGACCTCCGCCTCGTGCTGGAAGCGGGCGTCCGACGTCGCGTAGCGCTCGTCGCCGATCAGATCCTCGCGGCCGATCAGCTTTAACAGGCGTGGCCAATGCTCGGGGTTGGCGCGGCTCGTCAGCAGGTAGACGTAGTCGTTGGGGCCGCCCGGCTTGCACGGGTAGATGCCGCCCGGCGGGTTGTTGGCCGGCGGCCGCCGCGGCGCCGCCTTGCCGGTGCGGGCCTGCGTGATGAAGCCGCCGCGGCTGTAATGCATTACCGAATCCTGCATCGCCACCTGCAGGCGGCGGCCCTTTCCGGTGCGGGCGCGGTCGAAGAGGGCGCTGACGATGCTGAACGCGAGCAGCATGCCGGTGCCAGTGTCGCCGATCGTCGGGCCGGGCTTGACCGGGCGGCCGTCCTTCTCGCCGGTGATGCTCATCGCGCCGCCGGCGGCCTGCGCGATCGGGTCGAACGACAGGCCGTTCTCGTACGGACTGCCGGCGCCGAAGCCTTTCACCTGCGCGTAGATGATCGACGGGTTGATGGCGCTGACGATGTCGTAACCGAGCCCCAGCCGCTCGACGGCGCCGGGCGCGAAGTTCTCGGTGAAGACGTCGGCCTTCTTCACCATCTCCTTGACGAGATCGAGGCCGCGCTGGTGCTTGAGGTTGACGGTCAGCGAGCGCTTGTTGGCGTTGTACATCATGAAATAGAAGGCGTCGCCAAAGCCGGTGCGGCCGGCCTCGCCGCGCGGCGGCTCGACCTTGGCGATGTCGGCCCCCATCCAGGCCAGGGCCTCGGTGCAGGTGGTGCCGGCCTCGAACTGCGTCAGATCGAGGACGCGAATGCCGGCGAGGCAGCCCGGCGATACTGGCGTCACACTCATCGTTTCCTCCGGCTTTCGTTCCAGCACGTTGAACCGCTTGCGCCGCAGTGGCAACGGGATTGCTTCGCCCGCTCGCAATGACAGCCCGACGGAAAAGGGGCGTCATTGCGAGGAGCGAAGCGACGAAGCAATCCCGATCGGCAGGCGCAGCGGCAGCTGGTGATCGCCATGCCGGCGCAAGCCTGTCACCGGCCTGGCGTCAGCGCAGGTCGTCGAGCGGCCAGACCGGGCGGCGCACCTTGTCGAACAGTTCGGGCGTGTAGATCTCGGCGCACAGCGCGCCGGTGTCGACGAGGACGACCTCGCGCGCGATCGGCTCGAAGGCGGCGCGGAAATGCTGCATCGACTTGACGCAGACCGTCGCATAGCGCGTCGGGTCGATGCCCAGCGAGGTGAACTGCGCGAGATCGACCGCCTGGCCGTTATTGGTGATGATGATGATGTCGATGCCGCTGGGACCGCCGACGCGGAACACCGCCGACGGGCCGTAATCCCTCTCGACGCCGCCGCCCATCGGCCCGTAGGCGATAAAGCGGCCGTTCGACAGGTGGGTGATCTCGCCGGTGAGGCTCAGCGGGCCACCGCCCATCGCGGGGTCGGTCTTGCCGCCGAGCGCCAACGTCGCCGGCCCGATCCCGGCGCGCATCGCATCCTGCGCCGCTTGCGGATCGCAGATCGCATGCAACGCGACGCGCTCCACGCCGGCCTCTATCAGCCCCTGCAGCAGCGCCGTCGCATCGCCGTAACCGCCGCCGCCCGGGTTGTCGGTGTAATCGGCGATGACGAGCGGCTTGTCGCCGGGCTGCCCTTGCTTCGCGCGCGCCACCGCCTCGGCGACCGGCAGGAGGGTAAAACTCTCGTAGTCGCGCGTCGCCCAGGCATGCTCCATGAATTCTTCGGCGATCGCCTGCGCCGCCTCCACCGCCGTCGCGTCGACCGTTACCGTGACCGACGGCCCGACATCGCGGATGTTGGAGCGGCTAAAGCCGGCGCAGATGCTCACCGCAAGTGCGCTGCCTTCGGCCTCCAGCGCCTCGCCGCGGGCGATCAGCTCGGCCATTGGCCCCTCCTGGTGGCGGCCGCGGTCGAGCCCGTAGATCATCGGCCGCCGCGCGATGACGGTGCGCGGCTTGACCTCGCCCTGCATCGCCCGCTCGAGCAATTCGGCGCCCTGCCAGGCGCGTTCGTACATGTCGACATGCGGGTAGGTGCGGAAGGCGATCAGCGCGCTGGCGCTCTCCGCCATCTGCGCCGTGACGTTGGCGTGCAGGTCGAGCGTCACGATGATCGGCACGTCCGGGCCCAGGATGCTGCGCAGCCGCGCCAGCAACTCGCCCTCGCCATCCTCGTACGATTCGACGACCATCGCGCCGTGCAGGTGCAAGAGCACGCCATCGATCGGGCGCTGCGTCTCGGCGGCGCCGAGGATCAGGCCGCCGATCTCTTCGAACGCATCGTCGGTGACGATGCCGGACGGGTTGGCGTTGGCCGAGACCGGGTGGATCAGGGTCCAGCCGTATTTGTCGGCCGCCTCGAAGGTGGCGCCCAGCGCCGAGCGGGTACCACGGAAGGCTGCCGGGATCTCGTTGTCGCGATGGAAGTCGCGCCGCCGCCACACATCCATGCCGGTCTTCTGCACGCTGAACGTGTTGGTCTCGTGCATGAACCGGCCGGTCAACACGCGTTTCACGGCAACTCCTCCGCCTATGGCTCAGCATCCTTCGAGACGCGCTCCCGGCGTTCGCCGGCATCGGTCCTCAGGATGAGGTCCTTTGTGAAGGCCATCAACCACTTCCTCATGCTGAGGAGG
>JBLMXS010000139.1:0-7907 GCA_050257895.1 Thiohalocapsa sp. | reverse complement strand
CTGCGGCTCGATCCCGAAGCCGCGCGGCGTCGTCTCGGTCGGCCAGTGACCGATGTGGGTCAGCGTCCCCTTTTCGGGGTCGATGTGGAACCCGGCGAGCGCATTGGTGCGCCGCTCGCTGCCGTAAAGAAAGCGGCCGTCGGGAGTCACATGCAGATCGGCGGCGGCGATCTCGCCTTTGTACCCCGGCTTCAGCATGTCGACGAACTGCAGCTCGCGCAGCGTGCCGGTGCGGGGATCGACCGCATAGGCGCCGATCGTCGCGGTCGTCTCGGTGAGGAGATAGAGGAAGCGGCCGTTCGGATGGAAGGCGAGGTGGCGCGGCCCGGCGCCCGGCTTGGTACGCACCGCCGGCGGCGCGCAGCCGGAGATTTTGCCGCTGGCGGCGTCGAAGTCGAACTGCAGCACCAAATCCTGCGCCAGCACCGCGCAATAGGCGTGGCGGTTGGCCCGGTCGACGACGACGCAGTGCGCCTTCGGCCGGTCTTCGATGACCTGCACCGGCGGCGCCTTGACCTGGCCATCGGGCGCGATTTCGTTGATCGTCAGCCTGCCGCCCGGATAGGAGGCGCAGAGCAGCCACTTGCCGCTGCCGTCGACCGTCGCATAGGCCATGCTCGCGGCGAGCGGCGCGTTCCCGATATGCGACAGCCGGCCGGTGCCGCGGTCGATCGCAAAGCTCGCGACCGTGTAGGGCTCGCCGCGCAACGCCGCCAACAGAAAGCGCCGATCCGGGCTCAACGCCAGCGGCATGCTGGTCGGCGATGGCTCGAGACCGGGGATCGCCGTCTTGTCGATCAGCGCGAGATCGCCGCTCGCGCGGTTCATCGCCAGGATCCAGACGCTCGGATCGCCGGCATTGGCGACGTAGACAATCGTCTCGGAACCGCCCTGCGCCATCGCCACCCCTCTATCTAGGCCCCAGCTAGCGTTGCCAAAACGCTTCGGACCGCCGGCCTCTGGCTGGCACGCCGGCTGGACGTCGGCGGTCCAAGGACTCGCTGTTCAACGACAGGCGGCGTCAGCGCTGCAGCGCGCGGGCTTCGCGGGCGGCCGGGCGTTCGGCGCAGCGCTTCAGCCAGTCGGCCATCTTCGGCACATGCGACAGGTCGATCCGCGCCGGCCGGGCCCACGACAGGATGCCGGCGACGTTGAGGTCGGCCACCGTGAAATGCTCGCCGAGCAGGTAGGGCTGCGCCGCCACGACCTGGTCCAGCACCATCAGCGGCCGCCCGAGCTCGCGCTCGCTCTGGTCGGCGAGCGCCGCGTCACGCTTGTCCTCCGGCAAGAGCGCGCGGTGGAACATCGCGGTCAGCACCGGCCGCTCGATCTCGGTCATCCCCCAGAAGCTCCACTGCCAGGTGCGCGCCTCGTCTTCGAAGCGGATCGGGTAGAGGCTGCCGTTCGAGTGCTTCTTCGCGAGGTAGAGGTTGATCGCCATCGACTCCCACAGGATGAAGCCGTCATCGTCGATCGCGGGGATATGGCCGTTCGGGTTGATCGCGAGAAACTCCGGCGTGCGCGTCTCGCCCTTGCCCATGTCGATCGCGATGTTTTCGTATTCGAGGCCGAGCTCCTTCGCCATCCACAGCGTACGAAAGGCGCGCGACCGGGGAATGCCGTAGATCTTCAGCATCGGCGTATCCTCTGCGGGGTTGGTCGTTGCCGGAGCCTCGCACGCATGCGGCGACGGGGCAATCGCCTCTATTTACGCGGCCGTGGTCATTCTAAAATTGTCATCGGCGAGATGACAATTTGGGGGCTGGATGCCGCATCGCGTTGAAAGGATCATTGTTGCCGGTGCGACAATCCGGCTATTTGCCGGCGGCTCGGGTCAGCCCCTCCTTTTTCTGCACGGCGCCGGCGGGCATACCGGCTGGATGGCGTTCCTCGAAGACTTATCGGCGCGCTTCCGGGTGCTGGCGCCCGAGCACCCCGGCTTCGGGCAGTCCGACGACCCGCTTTGGCTCGACGAGGTCGCCGATCTTGCCTATTTCCATCTCGACCTGCTGCGGGCGCTGGGGCTCGACCGGGTGCATCTGATGGGCACCTCGCTCGGCGGCTGGGTCGCGGCCGAGATGGCGGTGCGCAGCACCGCCCGCCTTGCCAGCCTGACGCTCGTTGGCGCGGTCGGCATCCTCGCCGACGGCGAGCCGATCCCCGACACCTTCCGCATGCCGGACGAGGAGAATTTGCGCCACTACTACGCCGACCCGGAGCGGGCGGCGCGTCGCCTTGGCGATCTTGGGAAGGCCGACATGACTATCGTCGCGAAGAACCGCGCCACCGTGACGCGGCTCGCCTACCGGCCGCGCTTCCACAATCCGGGCCTCGGCAAGTGGCTGCACCGCATCGACCTGCCGACATTGCTGCTGTGGGGCGAGAAGGACGGCCTGGTGCCGCCGGCCTTCGGCGAGGCCTACCGCGCGCTGATCCCCGATGCGCGCCTTGTCATCCTGCCCGAGGCCGGCCACGCCCCGTTCGACGAGCAGAAGGACGCCTTCCTCGCCGCCTTCCTCGCTTTCGCCGGCAATGTGCCGCCAATGTAGGATGGGCTGAGCGCAGCGAAGCCCATCACCCGTCGTCACCGGAAAGAGATGGGCTTCGCTACGCTCAGCCCATCCTACGGCGATTGTCCTACTCGGCGGCCTGCTGCAGCGGGCGCACCGAGGCGCGCAGCTGGCGTTCGTAGGCTTGGCGCCAGCCGAGCTTGCCCTCGGTGACGAAATCGCCGCTCCTGATTGGGTACATGATCTCGGGGTTGTCGACGCCGGGCGGCACCGCCTTGTCCTTGGCCCAGCCGCGGGCGACCTTTAGCAGGCGGCGCCGGGTCGCCATGATCATCTTGTCCGACGGCGCCAAATGCTCGAACAAATGGTCGGTGACCGGCCCCATGCTCTCGGTGACCGCCTGGTCCTGCTGGTGGATGCCGGCGATGCCGGTGAAGTTGCCGCCATGCCGCTGCGCCTCGCGGTCGATCAGCCAGTCGTTGCCGGGGTTGCCCTTGAGCCGCCAGCGGCCGTACCAGTCGGTGGTGTTCGGCTGATGGTCGAACACGCGCGCAAAGCCCGGCAGCATCTCGCCGCGTTTGTTCGGCCCGACGGATGGCGGGTGGCGCTTCCACACGAGGCTGATGAACATCGTGTGGTGGTCGTCCATCGGGACCCAGGCGCGGTTGTGCAGATGCTCGGTGAACTTGCCCTGCGGCGTCTGCGTCCAGAACGGAAACATGAAATTGGCGAAGCGCCAGTAGGTCTCGCCCGGCTTGGCCGGGCGGTAGGCGGCGTACATCATGCCGGCTTCGGTTTCGCTGACATGGTAGTCGGGAGCGCGATCGCCGACCGTGAAGCGCAGATTGTTGTCTTCGGCGACATCCTCCGGGTTGACCGAGCCGGCGTGCAGAAAGCCGAAATGCGAGGTGTCGATCTCGCCTTCCAAGGCCTGCAGCCAGTTGCACTCGCGCTGCGCGAAGACGATGTTGACCTCGCTCTCGGGGAGCAGCGTCGCCTCGATCTGCGGCAGCGGGGGCGCCTTCTTGCGCTGGCCCATATAGACCCAGACGAGGCCGTTGCGCTCGATAGTCGGGTAGGCCTTCGCCTTGATCCGCTGCTTGAACTCCGGATCGCCGGGCAGGTTCGGGGTGTCGACGCAGTTGCCGGCGACGTCGAATTTCCAGCCGTGATAGACGCAGCGCAGCCCGTTCTCCTCGTTGCGGCCGAGAAACAGCGACGCGCAACGATGCGGGCATTTATGGTCCATCACGCCGACCCGCCCCTGGCTGTCGCGGAACCCGATGAGCTGCTCGCCCAAGAGCATCAGCCGCACCGGGTCGCCGTCGGCCTTGAGCTCGGACGACATCGCCGCCGGGATCCAGTATTGCCGCATCAGATTGCCCATCACGGTGCCCGAGCCGACCCTGACCAGATCCTCGCTGTCCTTGCGGTTCATGTCACTTGCCTCTTGATTTGTTCGTCCTGGCCGGGCTTGACCCGGCCATCCGCCCGCCGCTGAACCAGATCCCCGGGTCAAGCCCGGGGATGACGATTGAGATGGCGGTGGCTGCCTCCAAAAAAACTTAGCCCCAGTACGCGAAGCCGAGGCCGGTGCCGGTGCCGGCCGGGGTGCGGTAGCCGGGCTCGTAGAGCGACCATTCGAGCGCGAGATGCTCGACCGCGCCGGCGACCGCGATCCAGTTGCGGATCTCCGAGCTGCCCGAGTTGAGCTTTTGCCGCGGCATCGTCTGGATGCCCTCGGCGTCCTTCCGGCGCAGCATGTCGAGGAAGCCGCGGTCGAGCTCCTCGTCGACGACGAAATGCGACAGGCCGCCGGACCCGACGATGCCGACCCTGATGTCCTTCGGATAGGATTCGACGGCGGCGCGGATCGCCTGGCCGAGCCGGTAGCAGCGCCGCGGCGTCGGCTGGTTTGGCGGGTAATAGGTATTGATGCACACCGGGACGATCGGCACGGTCGGCTGAGCCACGTCCTGCATGATCCGCTTGTGGACAAAGCCGACGGCATGGCCTTCGCCTTCGCCTTCCGGGGTCGCGTCGGAGGCGGCAAGATCGAACTCGCGGTCGATCAGCGCGTCGATCAGATGGCGCGCCAAGGGGGCGTCAACCGGGTAGTCGCGCGGCTCCTTCTCCTCGTGCCAACGGGCGCTGGCACGCCAGCCCCAGGTCGGGTTGGCGACCGGCGCCAGCGGCACGTTGCGGATCGTCTCGCCGTAATAGACGAGGATGCCGGGCATGTTGTCATGGTGGTAGAGCTCGTCCTGGTCGTCGCCGACGACGATCAGTGCGTCGAGCTTGGCGTCGCGCAGGAATTCGCCGCAGCGCGCGATCGCGCCCTGCACGGCGGCGTGCCGCGCCTGCATGCGCTCCGGCGCGATCTCGGCGGTGATGCCGGCCGGCGCATGCCGCAGCTGCTCCTCGTAGCTGGTAAGCCGCCCTTCAGTGTCGAGCAGGTTGTCACGGCGCGAGTCGCGTTCGATAAAGCGCGGCCAGTCGGTCGCCGGCGCGTTCAGCATCGGCGTGTGCGACGTCGCCATGCCAAGGACGATTCGGGCCATCGCGGACCTCCCAATGCATGCCGCGACAGTGTAGCGCAATTCGGGCGGCGCAACACGCTTCAGGACCGCGGGCCCGATTACTTCCCGCAGCTCGGTGTCCCGTCGGTAACCTCGTGCGCTACGGCGTAGGCGCGCAACGCGTTGGCGTCCATCGCCTTGGCCTCCTGCAGCAATGCCGCCGCCTGCTGGCACAGCAGGACGTTGCCGGCTTGGCGCGACGCCGCTTGGTTCGCAAGCGCGGTGTTCCACCGGTCGAAATTGGCGTTGCCGCGCAGGTGGCTGATCATCGCCTTTTGATAGCGCACGATGGCGTCGCGGTTGCGCAGGCGGAACTCGGCGTAGACGGTGTCGCGGCAGGTCGAGCTGACGATCATCAGGTCGGTCATGTAGCGGATTGCCGCCTCGGCTTCGCGCGCGACCGGCGGGGTGCACCGGCTCTTCGCCTTGCGGGCCGCCCACCCCGGATGCGCCGCCGTCGCCATCAGCAATGCGGCTGCCAGAACAATGTGCGAGACCACTTTCGTCATGATTTCCCCCGATAGCGGATAATTCCCCCGACGCGCGACGATACCGATGCCGCAAATATTTGCAAGGTGGCGCATCGCGCATCAGCCTGCAACCTCAAGGCAAGTGAAGTGGAACCCGCGCAAGGTGAGGAATGAGGGACGCTAATCGCGCAACGATCGTGCTGTTCACAGATTTCGGGCTGTCCGGGCCTTACACCGGGCAGGTCCAGGCGGTGCTGCAGCGGATGGCGCCGGGCGTGCCGGCGCTTTCATTGTTTGCCGACGCGCCGGCCGGCCAGCCGCGACCCGCCTCCTATCTGCTGGCGGCCTACGCCGCGTGGTTTCCCGCCGGCAGCGTCTTTCTGTGCGTCGTCGACCCCGGGGTCGGCGGCCCGCGTCTGCCGCTGGTGGTCGAGGCCGACGGTCGGCGTTACGTCGGGCCGGACAACGGCCTGTTCGAAGCGGTGCTGCGGCGCGCCGCGGCCGCGGCGGCATGGAGCGTCACTTGGCGGCCGGCGGGGTTGTCGGCCAGCTTCCATGGCCGCGACCTGTTTGCGCCGGTCGCGGCGCGGCTGGCGATCGGCGAGACGCCGGCGGCGATGGGCGAGCCGGTCACCGCTGAGCGCCACCGCGAGTGGCCGGACGACCTCGCCGAGATCGTCTATGTCGACCATTACGGCAATGCGATGACCGGGCTGCGCGGCGAGGTGGTGCCGGCGACGGCGCGGCTCGCGGTCGGGCGCCGGCTGCTGGCGCATGCCGACACCTTCTCGGCGGTGCCGCCGGGCACGCCGTTCTGGTACGTCAATGCGAACGGGCTGGTGGAAATCGCGGTCAATCGTGGAGCTGCCGCGGCCGCGCTCAGCCTAACGATCGGCAGCGCAGTGGCAGTCAGGGCGGCGGCAGCACCACGTCGGCGCCGGCCGGAACCCTGAGCTGGCGGCGCCGCTGCAGCCGGTGCAACAGCCACATGCCGCCGCCAATCGCGACGAAGACGCCGAGCATCACCAGGCTGAACGAGCGGGCCAGGTCGCCGAGCACAGCGCGGAAGGCGTGCCCGAGGAAGTAGCCGACCGCGACAAAGCTGCAGGCCCACAGCCCGGCCGCGAGAAAGTTGAGCCGCAGGAACCGCTTCCAGCGCACCGCGCTCACCCCCAGCGCGAACGACGAGAAGTTGCGCACGCCGTAGATGAAGCGGAACGACAAAATGAACCCGGTGTCGTAGCGCTCCAGCCACCGCAGCGCGGCATCGACGCCATGACGCCACCGAGGGAAACGATTAAGCAGCCGTCCCCCGAACTGGCGCCCTAGCCAGAAATAGCACTGGTCGCCGGCAAAACTGCCGAGCCAGGCGGTACCCAGCAACAGCCAGGGGTCAACCAGCCCCTGCGCCGCTGCGAAGGCCGCAAACAGCACCACCGTCTCGCCTTCGAGAAAGGTCCAGACGAGGGTGACGGCGTAAAAGCAGGCGCCGTTATGGGCAATCAGCTGATTCACGTCCATCGGCGCTTGCTCTCGCCCCTCTTGGCACTATCCCGAGCCGGCGAACCGGCGCCCTGGTGACCCGCAACCATGTAGTGCTGACTCGCCCATGCTAAAGTCTTCACCGCAAACGGTCGAGGAATTTCCCGCCGCGCCGTCGCGTTCCATGCGGCGATGCCAGAGCGATGCCAGGGGGCTGGGACGCCGGCCTCGACGATCCGGGAGTGGAAAAGTGGAAGCGCACGAGATCGCCGAACGGATTGACGAGGATGCGCACGACCACGCGGCGCACGCGCCGGCGCACGACTGGTTTCGCCGGCTGACCGGCATCTATGTCGGCGTCGTCGCGATGCTGCTGGCGATCGCCGCGCTCGGCGGCGCCGAAGCCACCAAGGAAATGCTCAATTCCAACATCCATGCCTCCGACACCTACGCCTTCTACCAGTCGAAATATATCCGCCAGGTTCATTACCAAACTGCTGCCGACGAGCTCGAATTGCTGGCCGCCGGCCTGCCGGGGCTCAGCCCCGACCAGGTGAAGAAAATCGACGCGCTGGTGAAGCGGTACCGCAATACCGCGACACGCTACGAGAGCGACCCGGAGAAACGCGAGGGCAAGAAGGAGCTCTTGGCGAAGGCCGCCGGCTGGGAGCACAAGCGCGACCACGCCGCTGCACGCTTGCCCAATTTCGAATATGCCGAGGCGACGTTCCAGATCGCCATCGTGCTGGGTTCGGTGGCGATCGTCGCCGCCTCGCCGTGGCTGCTCGGCGTCAGCGGGCTGCTGTCGCTTGTCGGCGCGTTACTGACCCTGAACGGCTACCTCCTGGTGGTGCCGATCGGCCACG
>JBLMXS010000138.1:0-12097 GCA_050257895.1 Thiohalocapsa sp. | reverse complement strand
CCCCCACCCCAACCCTCCCCCGCTTGCGGAGGAGGGAGCGTTGAAGCAGCAGCGTCCTGCAGCTCCCTCCCCCGTTGGCGGGGGAGGGCTGGGGTGGGGGTACACAGCCAGTAAGGTCATGCATGTCTGAGCCCGCTACCACGACCGTCGAACTCAATGGCTTTACGAGCCGCGTCTGGACCAAAGGCAGCGGCCCGAAACTGGGCTTCCTTGCCGGCTATGGCGGGTTGCCGCGCTGGATCCCCTTTCTCGACGCGCTGGCGAGGGAGCGCACCGTCATCGTGCCGTCGCTTCCGGGCTTTCCCGGCGGCGAGCGCGGCCACACCGTGCTCGACAACCATCTCGACTGGGTGCTGGCGACGCACGAGCTGATCCGCAAGGCCGGGCTCGACGGCGCCGACCTTGCCGGCAGCGGCCCCGGCGCCTCGCTGGCCGCCGAGGTCGCGGCGATCTGGCCGGGCTCGGTCAAGCGTCTGGCGCTGATCGCGCCGTGGGGCCTGTTTGACGAGGCGGACCCGGCGACCGATCCGTGGGCGCAACGCGCCCCTGACATGCCGGGCCTGATGTGCGCCGACCCGGCGAAGTGGGAGGCGCTGAAGGCCGAGCCCGAGGGGCAGAACTCGCCGGAATGGCCGATCGAACAGGTCCGCGCCGCCGAAGCCGCCGCCCGCATCTTCTGGCCGCTCGGCAACACCAAGCTGGAAAAGCGCCTGCCCTTGATTACCGCGCCGACGCTGCTCGTGTGGGGCGGCGAGGACCGCATCGTGCCGCAGAGCTACGCCGCCAAATTCGCCAAGGCGATCGCCGGCAAGAGCGAGACCCGCATCATCGCCGGCGGCGGCCACCTCGCCGAACTCGACAAGCCCGACGAAGTCGCCGCCGCGATCCTCGAATGGACCAAATAACTCCTCCAGACCGTCGTTGCGAGGAGCGAAGCGACGAAGCAATCTCGACGCGTGGTGCGAATGCGGCCCGAGATTGCTTCGCTTCGCTCGCAATGACGCTCAAGGGTGGGATGGCATGAGCCGGCTGGAGGAGTACGCCAACAAATACCAGTGCTGTCGCTTTGAGCGGCGCGACGGCATCCTCTTGATGACGTTGCACACCGACGGCGGCTCGCTGCGCTGGGGGTTCGGGCCGCACGGCGAATTGCCCGAAGCCTTTCACGACGTCGGCGCCGATCGCGACAACCGCGTCGTCATCCTGACCGGCACCGGCGCCGAATTCTCCGGCCCGCGCGCGACGCCCCGCACCTCGTCGTTCCCGAGCCGGCCCGGCTGGGACAGGATCGACCGCATCCACTGGGAAGGCCGCCACCTCTTGATGCGACTCCTCGAAATCGAGGTGCCGGTGATCAGCGCGATCAACGGCCCGGCGTGGCGCCATTCCGAGATCCCGTTGCTCGCCGATATCGTGCTGGCCGCCGACACCGCGCAATTCCAGGACTCGGCGCATTTCGCCTCGGACGTCGTGCCGGGCGACGGCATGCACATCGTCATGCCGCTGTTGCTCGGCCTCAACCGCGGCCGCTACTACCTCTTGACCGGCCAGACGCTGGACGCGGCGAAGGCGCTCGAATTGGGGCTGGTCGCCGAGGTGCTGCCGCCTGACCGGCTGATGGCGCGGGCCTACGAACTGGCCGAAGGGCTCGCCAAGAAGCCGACGCTGCTCTTGCGCTACACGCGGCTCTTATTGACCGAATACCTGCGCCGCCAGATGCACGACCTGCTCGGCTACGGCCTCGGCATGGAGATGCTGGCGCTTCTGGAAAAGCCGGAGGCCCCGTAGGCGCCTCCGGTCCCGGCGCAGGCCGGGACCCATTTTCGGCTGACGAAGCGGTTGCAGGATGGATCCCTGCCTTCGCAGGGGACCCAGATCACAGCAGCTTGTAGAGGAAGTCCGGGATGTAGTTGGTGCGGCGGTTGAGCACGGCGCCAAGCACCTGGCCGCCGGCCTGCTGCACGAGATCCTTGGCATGGGCGATGACCGCCGGCCGGGTCTTTTCCGCCTGCACAACGAGGACGACGCCGTCGACCGCTTCCGGCAGCAGGTTCGAATAGCCGCCGTCGCCGACCGCCGGGCAGTCGACGACGATCAGCTCGAACTGCTCGCGCAGCCGGCTGTAGAGTTCGCGCAGGCTCTCGGCGTCGATGGCGGCCGGGCCGCGCTCGCCGACGAGGCTCGTCACCGACAGCATCGTGCCGGCGATCGGCTGCAACACGTCGGAATCGTCGAGCCCGCCCCACAGGAATTCGATCAGGCCCTGGGCGGTGTCGCAGCCGAAGGCGCGGGCGGTTTCGAGGTTGCGGCGGTCGGCGTCGACCAACAGCGTGCGGCGATGGCCGGTCGTGCCGGACAGCATCGCGAACTCGCGGGCGATCGTCGAGGCGCCCTCGCCGAGGGTTGCGGCGACGACATGCAGGACGATCCCGGCCTTGCTGTCGAGCAGCGGGCGGATCGCCGCGAGGAGCGGCATCAAGGTCGGCGCCAGGGGCCCCGGCGCCAGCGATACCGGCGATCGGTCGACGTCGCGCCCGAATGGCTCGCGCTCCGCTGGCTCGCGATCACGTGCCGTCGGCGCCCGCAACGGCACGACGCCGCTGCCGTGCCGGGCGCGCTGCAAGGCTTCGTAGACGCTGCTCACGATTCACCGCCTTCCGGATGCCCGCTGTCGCCGGTTCGCCTGACTGGCTCGCCGGACGCGCCGCGGGCCGCCCCCCGAGGGGGAAACAATAGATAACCTGTGCCGCAGAGTCGACAAATTGCCTCTACATTCCGTTAAGGGGCCGGTTAAGCGGGCGGCCGCGGCGGCAGCTGCAAGCCCTCGCGGATGCGCGACAGCGCCGGCCACTCGGCCGTGGCCCCTGCCGGATGGGGCGCCGGCAGCGGCGGAGTGCTCACTGACCGTGGCGCGGCGACGACAGCCGTCGGCGCCTGGGGCGACGGCGGCGCGCGTGACGCGGCGGCCGGCACAGGCGCCGTAGCCGGCTCGCGCCGCTCCTCGGCGAACGCCACCCACTCGACCGCCGGCTCGGCGACCGGCGCGATCACCGCAATGTCGGGCAATGACACCGGCTCGCCGGCGGCGTCCGGCTCGACGAGCCGCCCGCTCTCCGCCGCGGCCTTTGGCGGCTCTGCCGGCGCCGGCGCCTCGAATGCAGCCGTCGACCAGCCATTCGACTTGCCGTCGGCGGCGGCAGATGACGCGGCCGGCGGCGGGCGCGTCGGCCGCAGCATCGGCGGGGCGGGATGGCGAGCCGCTGCGCGGCCACTCGGCGCTGGCGGCGCCGCGACAAAGTCGGCCGGCTCGCCCTTCTCGCGAGCGATCGCGTTGCGCAGCTTGCGGGCGGCGCGCCAGCCGGCGGCGAATGGCAGCGTGGGCGGCGGCGGCGTCGCGGCGCCCGATTTGGCGAGGAAGTCGCGCACCGCGGCCCCGGCGAGCTGGCTGCCGAGCGGCCGCTGCGCCATGCCGAACCCCGCGATCAGCGCATTGTCGGCGAGGATGTTGATCCGCCGCGGGATGCCGCCGGCGGCCTCGGCGATCAGCCAGGCGGCGCTCTGCGACATCACCTGCGCCAGATCGCCTGCGCCGCTGAGCCGCAGGCGATGCTCGATGTAATCGAAGCTTTCCTCGACGCCGAACGGGCCGAGCCGGGCGCGCAACGCGACGCGCTGGTTGACCTGCCGCATGTCGCGGCGCGCCAGCATCGTATCGACCTCCGGCTGGCCGACCAGCACGATCTGGATCAGCTTTTCCGTGTCGGTCTCGAAATTGCTCAAGAGCCGTAGGAATTCGAGCGTCTCGGGCGGCAGCAATTGCGCCTCGTCGATCATCAGGACGACGGTGCGGCCATGCTCGAACTCATCGAGCAGTTTCAGCTGCAGCCGCGGCACCGCGGCGAAGACGCTCTCGGGATCGTCCAGCCCCAGCTCGTGGCAGATGAAGCGCGCCATCTCGAACGGGCTCACCTGCGGCGTGAAGATATAGATCAGCTTGACCGCGTCGGCCGCCGCCTGGTCGAAAAAGGCGCGGATGATCGTGCTCTTGCCGGTGCCGACCTCGCCGGTGCAGACGATGAAGCCCTTGCGCGTCTCGACGCCGTAGATGATCGTCGCCAGCGCCTCGCGGTGCACCCGGCTCATGAACAGCATCTGCGGGTCGGGAGTGACCGCGAACGGCGTGCGCGACAGCCCGTAGAACTGCTCGTACATGCCGCAACGCCCCCCGGTTTTGTTTTGATCCGGGCCGGGCGGCCTAGCGGGCGGTCGGCGTCATGCCGCCGCCCGGTTGTCGTTGCCGGCGGCGCGCGAATTCGGCACCGAGGCGAGGACCGGGACCCCGATCAGCCGCTCGACGCTTTCGACGGTGATCAGCGTCTCGCGGAACACCAGCAGGTAGACGAGCAGGCCCGAGGCGCCGACCAGTCCGATCAGGATGCCGGCCAGCGCAAACGGCAGATGCCGCGGCCCGGCCGGGCGCGCCGGCGCCATCGGCTTCTGCACGATGCTGACGCTGACGACGTTGCCCTTGTCGAGGTCTTCGGTCATCCGCGCCTCCTCGTAGCGGGCGCGGTAGGTGTGCACCAGCTCCTCGAGCGTGCGGCGTTCGCGCTGTGCATCGTCGAGCGCCTTGGCGCCTTCTTCGAGCTGGCGCAGCCGCTCGTCGATCGCCGCCGCCTGGCTGGTGCGCAACTGGATCTGCTCATCGAGCGGGGCGGCATCGGCGAGTGCGTGGTTCAGCGCGACGACCATGTCGTCATAGGCGGTGTTGCGCGTCGACCACGTCTTGGCGCCGGCGCCGCCGATGAACTGCCGCACCTTCGCCATCTCCTCCTCGGCGTCATGCAGCGGCTTGACGTCGCCAACATAGCGCTCCCGCAATTGCTGCGCCTTGACCTGCAGATCGAGCAGCCGGGCCTTTGCCTGCTCGACGACATCGGCCTGGCTGGCGCCGCCGGGCACCAGCGCCGGGGTGCCCTTTAGGCGGCTCTGCAGGAAGCTGATGCGTTGGTGCGCGTCGACCGACTGGCTTTTCAGCTGCTGCAGGATCGAATTGATCGAGGCGCGGTCGTCGAGCAGCTTGGCGCGCTGCGCCTCGACGTCGAACAGCGATTTCTCGTTCTTGATCTGCGTCACCTTGCCGGTGATCGCGTCGAGCTGGTTTTCGTATTGCTTCGTCTGCTGCTCGAGGAATTTGTAGCGGGGATCGCTGAACATCTCGGCGTGCTTCTGCTGATAGAGCTCGACGAGGGTGTTGAGCGCCTGCACCGCGACATCGTGGTCGCGGTTGCGATAGGTGACCTGGATGACGTCCGCCAGCTCGACCGGCGCCGCCTTCAAATCGGCGAGGAACTCCTTGACGGCCGCCTCCATGACGGTGGGGTCGTCCTCCGCCTTGCCGGCGCGCAGCCAGCTGAACCAGCCGAGCGTCTGCGGGTAGAGACGGTCTACCCCGACCTTGCGGATCACCGCCTCGATCAGGTCGCGGCTGGTGAGGATCTGGATTTCGGAGTTGACGACTTCCTGCTTGGTGACGCTCGGCACCGAGGCGACCGGCTGGGTGGGGTCGGAGCGCACCTGGAATTCGCGCCCGCTTTTGATGAGGAGCCGGGTCGAGGCCTCGTAATAGGGGGTGAGCGTATAGGACCAGCCGATCACCAGGATCGCCAACCCAAAGAACACGGCGGCCAGCTTGCGCCATTCCTTGAAGCAGGATGCTGAGCACCTCGCGGGTCGTCAGCTCGTAGGGGTTAGCGGTCATCTCGTTGTCCTCACGCGGCGGCGGCCGTCTTCAACGCACTGTGTACTGGAAGTAGAATGGGGTATTCTTGACGTAATTGGTCAAGAAATCCTGTAGCGAGGCGAACACGGCCTGCGGCACATAGACGACGTCGTAGGATTTGAGCAGCGGGTCCTCGGCGCCGGCGCCGGCATAATTGCCGAGTGCCACCTGATAGTAATAGACCTTGCCGTCGGAGGCGCGGCGCAGCACGAGAATGTCGTCGGTATGGGCGCCGCTCTTGGCGCCGCCGGCCTGCGCCAGGGCGCGCGACACGGGGAGCGGCACGTCGCTGCGCACGAGCCCGGGATTGTTGACCCAGCCGTCGACAAAAACCTCCTGCGGCGCGTAAGTGCGCAGCGTCAGCGTCGCCTGCGGGTCGCGGATCACCGCCGCGTAGCGCTCGTTGATCAGCTTGGTTGCCTGCGCCACCGAGAGGCCGCCGACCGCGACCGTATTGACGAGCTGCAGCGACACGCGGCCATCCGGTCCGACCACGACCCGGTCGTTGAGATCCGGGTAGAACGGGAAGCGGACCTCGATCTCATCGCTCGGCGCCAGCACATGCTCCTCGGTCAACGGCACGCCGCCTGGGAAAACGCCGGGTCCTGCCAGGTTGGGCGCACTCGGGGCGCAGGCGCCGAGCGGCGCCAGCAGCAGCAACGCGATCGCGACCATTTGCGCGAGCCTCACCGCTGCGCCCCCCGCTCAACGTACGACAGGGTCCGCGCCGGCGCCTCTGCGCCGCCGCCGCAAACCACCGCAAAATAAACCGGACTTGGCGCGAGGCTGCAAGCCCGCCGGCATGCCGGGTAGCGCAATTGTAACCCAGTCATTCCGGGGCGCGGGCGCAGCCCGTGAACCCGGAACCCATGAACACAGTTCTCGGAGGACTTGGATAAGCTTGTGTTCATGGGTTCCGGGTTCCGCCCTGCGGGCGGCCCCGGAATGACAGTCAAATTCTGTTACAATTGAACGAGACAGCTGCGCAGCAGCAGGCAGCCCGAACTCCCGTCAATAGGCGTGCCGCTGGCCGAGAACGATCCTCAGGGTGCGCAGCAGGATCCGGAAGTCGAACCACGGCGACCAGTTGTCGATGTATTCGAGGTCGTAGCGGACGCGGGCCCGCAATGCCTCTTCGGTCTCGACCGGGCCGTGATAGCCGTTGACCTGCGCCCCGCCGGTGATGCCGGGTTTGACGTGGTGGCGCATCGCGTAGTCCGGAACGATGTCGCGATTGGGCCGCGTCTCGACGCACATGCTGAGCGCATGCGGCCGCGGCCCGACGAGCGACATCTCGCCTCGCAGCACATTGATCAGCTGCGGCAACTCGTCGAGGCTCCAGCGCCGCAGGAACCGGCCGACGCGGGTCACCCGCGGATCGTTGCGCTGGGTCTGCTGATGGCAATGGTGATCGGTCGCGTCGGTAAACATCGTGCGGAATTTGTAGACGCCGATGACGCGGTCGCCGAAGCCATCGCGCTTCTGCCGGAAGAACACCGGGCCCCGGCTGTCGAGCTTGATCGCCAGCGCCAGCGCCAGCAGCAACGGCGCCCCGAGGACCAGCATGACCGCGGCGAGGGTCTTGTCGATGATGCTCTTCAGCAGGATCTGGGTGAAGCTCAGCGGCTGGCCGTGGACCCCGAGCAATGGCAGACCGGCGAGGTCGGCGGAGTCGCGGCAGGTGATCTTGTAGCCGATGTGGTCGGGCGCGAGAGCGATGTCGATCGGCATCTGGCGCAGCTTCTTCAGCACCGCCACGACCCGGTGCTCGGCGGCGTGCGGCAGCGCGACGATCACCCGGTCGATGTCGCGCGAGCGCGATAGCGCCACCAAGTCGTCCGAGGTGCCGAGCGCCAGGCTGCGCTGTCCGGGGCTGACGATGCGCCGCCGCGCGCGGTCGTCGAACAACCCGACCAGTTCGATCGTATCGGGGCAGCTGGCGCGCAGCCGGTCGAGCAGTCGCTCGGCGAGCTCGCCGGTGCCGAAGATGGCGATCGCCTGCTTGAGACGGCCCTGGCGGCGCCAGCGCGCCAGGATGCCGGAAACAGCGAGGCGCACCCCGGCGACCCCGACGACCGCGGCCATCGCCCACATCGTCAGCCAATGGGTCAGCGGCGCCCGCACCATATCGCCGGCCGGCAGCAGCGCGATGACCACCGCGATGCTCACCACGAACGGCAGCAGCGTCCGCAAGGTGCCGTCTGCGAGCCGCCGCGCCAACGGCCGGCGCAGGAAACCGGACAGCGCCGACGGATCGCGCAGCGAAACGCGCAGCACCATCGCCATAACGGCCAGCGTCGCGAAGGCGGAGGTCAAGCCGAGCGGGTGACGCATCTCCGGTTGCAGCCAGAACGCGAGCGCGCCGGCGCCGGCGACCGCCGCCAATTCCGCCAGCTGCAGCGCCAGCCCGATACGACGCGGGTCGATCCGCTGCCGCGTCGGCACGGCAGCGCGCTCGGCGGCTCTCTCGCCAGCTTTCTCCCCACCTCTGTCGAGGCGGGCCGCGGCGCGCAGCTGCGGCGCGTCGAGCTCGATGACGTTGCTTGCGACGATCGGCTCGCGCGCCGCCGCGCGAAGGCCGGCTCGCGGTCCGAGCGGATTGCCGAGCGGTGAGGCGAGCCCTCGTCCTCGACCTCGGCCAGCACTGCCTGCTGCCGCGCCGGGCGCAGGGACCCGGCTGCGCCGGCAAGTCCGAGATCGAGGAGGGGGGGAGATGACATCGCTCTACACGCCTCTTAGAACAGTACGCCGCAGTGCCGGAATGTTCGAAGCCGCCAGCCGATGCCCCCGCCAACGAGCCCGCACACGATCCCGGCGAGCTGATGCGCGCACAGGCAGCGGCGGCGTCTCACGGATCACCTGGCTGCCTTGGCCAAAGGCCGCAACAACACTGGGGGATCGGGCGCGAAGAGGTGCGGGGAGCTGCCTCGTCTCGTGCCCAACCCGGACGGTAGTTGGAAGTTGAAATGAATGCATGACAATTCATGGTTAAACTTGAGACGTTTACTATGATCTTGCGCACCACTGCGAATTGGGTATCGGTTGGCGCGGCGGGGGCATTGATGCTTGTCAAACAGTTGCTGGTGCTGGCGCTGGCGACAATGGGTTCGGCGGCTTCCGGAGTTGCCGGGCCCCTCTCCGAGGCGGATGGCAGGCAGGGCATGGTCGTCACCGCGCAGCACGAGGCGAGCACGGTTGGACTACGCATTCTCGCCGCCGGTGGCAATGCCGTCGATGCCGCGGTTGCGGTTGGCTATGCACTCGCCGTCGTCGATCCGTGCTGCGGCAATATCGGCGGCGGCGGGTTCATGCTGATCCATCGCGGCGGCGATCATGACGGCAGCGCTCGCGATATTGTGATCGACTTCCGCGAGACGGCGCCGGCCCTGGCGAATCCCGGGATGTTTCTCGACGCCGGCGGCGAGGTCGAACGCGACGCGAGCCGCTACGGCTACCGCGCCGCCGGGGTTCCCGGCACCGTCATGGGGCTCGACGAGGCGTTGACGCGGTACGGCCGCCTCGACCGCAAGGCGGTGATGGCGCCGGCAATCGGGTTGGCGCGCGAGGGTTTCGTGCTCGGCGCGGCCGATGCCGCGATCCTCGCCGCGCGAGCCGACCGCCTGGCCGCCGACCCCGCTGCCAGGGCGATCTTCCTGCGCCCCGACGACGTCCCTTGGGGCGAGGGCGACCGCCTGGTCCAGCGCGATCTCGCGGCAACCTTGGCGCTGATCGCGCAGCAGGGGCCGCAGGCGTTCTATGACGGCCCCATTGCCGCTGCCGTCGCCGCCGCCGCGACGGCGCAGGGCGGAGTGCTGCGCGCCGAGGATTTCGCCTCTTACCGTGCTCCCGAGGCGGCGCCGGTGCGCTGTCGCTACCGTGGCCACACGGTCGTCTCGGCGCCGCTGCCGAGCGCTGGCGGAACGATCCTGTGCGAGCTCCTCCACGTGCTGTCGGGCTGGGACCTTGCGGCAAGCGGCGCCGCAGCGCCGCAAACACTGCACTTGATGGCCGAGGCGATGCGACACGCCTTCATCGACCGCAACAGCGCGCTCGGCGACCCCGATTTCGTCCCCGACGTCAGCCCTGCCTTGCTGTCCTCCGAGCATGCGACAGCGATCCGCGCGGCGATCGCGGCCAAAGAGGCGACGCCGTCCAGCGCGGTGGGGCCGGGAATTCCGCCGCACGAGCGAGGCGAGACGACGCATTACTCGGTGGTCGACGGTGAGGGGAACGCGGTTTCGGTAACTTATACGTTGAACGGGTTTTTCGGTTCCGCGGTCGTCGCGCCGGGCACCGGCTTCCTGCTCAACAACGAGATGGACGATTTCGCCGCAAAACCGGGCGCCGCCAACCTGTTCGGGCTGGTGCAGGGAAAGGCCAACGCGATCGCCCCCGGCAAGCGGCCGCTGTCGTCGATGGCGCCTACTTTCGTCGAGCGCGACGACGGCCGCCCCGTTTTCGTGCTCGGCAGTCCGGGCGGGCCGCGCATCATTACCGTCGTGCTGGAGACGATCGTCAATCTCCTCGATTTCGGGCGGTCGCCGCGGCAGGCGGTCGCGGCGGCGCGGTTTCACCACCAGTGGCTGCCCGACACGCTGTTTCTCGAACAGGGCGAGTTCCCGGCCGCGACGCGGGCGGCGCTCGCCGCGCGCGGCTATCGCCTCAAGGAGCAGAAGCCGTGGGGCGCCGTCGAACTGATCGCGATCGCGCCGGACGGCGAATTGCATGGCGTCAACGACCCGCGCCGGCCAGCCGGCGCCGCCGCCGGCTATTGAGGGTGATTCGCGAAATGCGCAGGACCCGTATCGCTGGATGACCAGTCGGACGAGGTGCAGGTTGCCCCCTCTCCCCCATCGGGCCATCGGGGGAGAGGGTCGGGGTGAGGGGGCGGATTCGGCAGCGCTCGCCGTTTTCGCCCTCACCCTCCCATCGCTGCGCGATGGGCCCCTCCCTCTCCCGCATTGCGGGAGAGGGGCTTTCACGCTGGTCGGCCGCGTTTCGCGGATCAGCGATTCCGGGTACTAGGACCGCCGGGACGGCGGCGATCCAGTGACGATAGGAGGGCCGAGATGCGCTATTCGCCGCTCGTAGAGCGGATCGCCGGGCGCGGCGCCCCCGCATGGAATGTACACATGGCGGCGCGGCGGCGGCGCGACGCCGGCGAGGACATCATCTCGCTGACCGTCGGCGACCCGGACCAGTCGCCGCCGGAGCCGGTCATCGAGGCGACGGTGGCGGCATTGCGCGCGGATCGCACCGGCTACGCCCCGACCGCCGGCTATCCGGCGGTGCGGGCGGCGATCGCAGCGCGGGTGGCAAGCCGCAGCCTGCGCCCCTGCGCAGCCGGCAACGTCGTCGTCGTGCCGGGCACTCAGGGCGGCCTTTATTGCGCCTTGCAATGCCTGGCGGGACCGGGCGACGAGGTGATCCTGCCGGAGCCCGTTTACGCCACCTATCACGGCGTCGTCGGCGCCAGCGGCGCCCGCATGGTCACCGTGCCATTGCGGGCCGAGGCCCGGGTTTCACCCCGACCTCGACGCGCTCGCCGCGGCGGTGACGGCGCGCAGCCGCGTCCTGTGGATCAACAGCCCGCACAACCCGACCGGCGCCGTCTTCACCGCCGCCGAGATCGCCGCCATCGCGGAGTTGTGCCGCCGCCATGATCTGTGGCTGCTGTCGGACGAGGTGTACGAGGATCTCGCCTTCGCCCGGCCGCATGTCGGCGCCTGGTCGCTGCCGGAGATGGAAGGCCGTACCGTCGTCGTCTCCAGCCTGTCGAAATCGCATGCGATCCCGGCCTTCCGCTTCGGCTGGGTGGTCGGGCCGCCGGAATTGGCGGAGCACCTGTCGAACCTGCTGCTGTCGATTACATATGGCAGCCCATCCTTCATCCAGGACGGCGCGCTCGCGGCGCTCTGCCAGGAGCTGCCCGAGGTGGGGGCGCTGCGCGAGGATTACCGCCGCCGCGCCGGTATGCTTTGCGGCGTGCTGCGCGAGGCGCCGGGCTGCCGGCCGGTGCCGCCGGAGGGCGGCATGTTCGTCCTCCTGGACGTGCGCGGCAGCGGCCTCGACGCCGGCGCCTTCGCCTTGCGCCTGCTCGACAGCGAGGCGGTCGCGGTGCTGCCCTGCGACGCCTTCGGCGTCAGCGCCGCCGGCCATTTGCGCATCGCGCTGAGCGCTCCCGATCAGCGCCTTGCCGAGGCCGGCCGGCGCATCGTCCGCTTCGCCACCGGCCTCGCGAGGGAAGCCGCACAATGACCGGCAATGCGCCCGACTTCCTCGACCCCGATCGCCCCGACGCGCGCCGCCTCGACG
>JBLMXS010000137.1:0-6266 GCA_050257895.1 Thiohalocapsa sp. | reverse complement strand
GGGTGGGTCGCCCGCGGGGGGTGGGGGGTGTGGGGCTCGGCGATGGCTCGGCCGTTTGCCCCCTCACCCCAACCCTCTCCCCCATTGGGGGAGAGGGAGTTCGACTCGGGGGTGGAACGGTGTT
The DNA here is from genome assembly GCA_050257895.1 of Thiohalocapsa sp. Classification (GTDB taxonomy): domain Bacteria; phylum Pseudomonadota; class Alphaproteobacteria; order ATCC43930; family CGMCC-115725; genus DATARH01. The sequence goes on along the minus strand of JBLMXS010000137.1, from coordinate 6,142 downwards.
GAGTGGCGACACTCCCTTGTCCGCGAGCGTGCGCACGAGCTCAGCCGGAGCGGGCAGATCGGCGACGTAGGCGAGGCGCACCAGGACCATCGCGGCAGCCTGCGCCGGCAACGGCGCACTCTGCATCTCTTCGAGGCCCTTCAGCAGCATCTGCCAAGCGCGCGCCAGGACCGCCATCGACAGCGCGGCGGCGAGCGGCGCGGCGCGCTGGCGCTCGCCCTCTTCGAGCGGATCGCCGGCGCCGGCCGCCGGGGCCAGCTTCAGCCGCGTCACGAAATGCGTCAGATCGAGCAGGTCCTGCATCACCATCAGCGGGTCGGCACCGCCCTGGTGCAAATCATCGAGCCGGGCAAGAGCGCCCGCGGCGTCGCCCCGCATCACCGTCTCGAACAGCTCGTAGACGAGGCTGCGGTCGGCGATCCCCAGCATGTCGCGGACCGCCTCCGGCTCGATCCGCTCGCCGCACAGCGCGATCGCCTGGTCGAGCAGCGACAGCCCGTCGCGCACCGAGCCGTCGGCGGCGCGCGCGATCAGGCCTAGCGCCGCCGGCAGCACCGCGATCCCCTCGGCCTCGGCGATCTTGCGGTAGTGCTCGACCAATGCCTCGACCGGCACCCGGCGCAGCGAGAAACGCTGGCAGCGCGACAAGACCGTCACCGGCACGCGGTGCACCTCGGTCGTCGCGAAGATGAAGATGACGTCAGGCGGCGGCTCTTCGAGCGTCTTCAACAAGGCGTTGAAGGCGTTCTTCGACAGCATGTGCACTTCGTCGATGATGTAGACCTTGTAGCGCGCCGAGACCGGCCGGTAGCGCACCCCTTCGGTGAGGTCGCGGATATCGTCGACGCCGGTGCGCGAGGCGGCGTCCATCTCGATGACGTCGACATGGCGGTCTTCGGCGATCGACTGGCAGTGCGGGCAGAGGCCGCAAGGCTCGGTGGTCGGGCCGCCGCTGCCATCGGCGCCGACGCAATTGAGGGCGCGGGCGATGATCCTTGCCGTCGTCGTCTTGCCGACGCCGCGCACCCCGGTCAGCATAAAGGCGTGCGCGATGCGGCCGGTGGCGATCGCATTCGCCAGCGTGCGCACCATCGCCTCCTGGCCGATCACCTCGGCGAAGGTCTGGGGCCGGTACTTGCGGGCAAGGACGCGATAGGGGGTCGCCGGATCGGACATCGGGACAAGCGCGGGAGGCGGGTGGGAGACCGAACCAACGACCCGAGCCGGAACTCGTTACGGCTGCTTCCTTCCGGACCTGACCGGGTTGGCGAGGGGCCCGTCCGCCGCCGATCTCCCGCTGCACTATATCAGGTGCCGACCAACCAGCTGCAAGTTTCCCGGTCTATGCCGGCAACCCCGCCGCGCGCAGCGCCTCGCCGATCGGCTGCCAGATCTCGGCCCGCCCGCTATGCGCTCGGACGAACCCCTGGACGGTGAAATTCGCCTCGCATTCGAGGACGCGTTGCGCGGCCGCCTCCGCTTCCTCCCGGCGACCGAGGCGCACCAGCGCGGCCGCCTGCATCGCATGATTGAGGCTGAAGCGGGGGTTGGCCTGGATGCCCCTGGCGCTCGCCGAAAGCACCGCCTCGAAATCGCCGTTCAGCCAATGGGCCACCGTGAGCCCGCTATAGGGAAAGGTGCTTTCCCGGCCGAACGGCATTATCCGCAGCGATCGCTCGCCGTAGTCGATGGCGCGGGCGCTATCGCCGGCGTGGGCCAGCACGATCGACCCCATCCACAACGCGGAGGCGGAGGCGCCGGTCAAGGTCAAGGCGCGATCGATCGCCTCCATTGCCGTCGGGTAATCGTGGGCGACAAGGCCGATCGCAAAGCCGGCCGTCGCCAGCGTTCCTGCATCATCGGGACCGCCCTCGATCGCGGCCCGGGCATGATCGAGGGCGGCTTTCTTGTCTGCCTCCTGCAGGCCGCCGCGGAGGTAGCGGATCTCGTGGCACCAAGCCGCGGTAGCGTGGGCGGCGGGGTATTCGGGGTCGAGCGCCAAAGCTTGCGCCAGCAGGGCAAGCGCCTTGTCGGCGTCGGCGGGCATGGCGACATGGGCGTAGGGCAGCGCGCGCAGGTAGAGGTCGTAGGCATCGAGGCTGTCGGGCCGCTTGCGGCGAGCGCGCTCGATCTCGGCCTGGCGCAGGCTCGGCTCGATCGCGCCGATGACGCTCAGCGTGATCTCGTCCTGGACCTCGAAGATGTCGTCGAGCGCCCGGTCGTAGCGCTCGGCCCAGACATGCGCGCCCGTCTCGGTATCGATCAGCTGCGCGGTGACGCGCACCCGGTTGCCGGCCTTGCGCAGGCTGCCTTCGAGGACGTAGCGCACGCCCAATTCGCGGCCGGCCTGCTTCACGTCGACGGCGCGCCCCTTGTAGACGAAGGTCGAATTGCGCGCGATGACATAGAGCCACTTGATGCGCGATAGGCCGGTGATGATGTCCTCGACGATGCCGTCGACAAAGTATTCCTGCTCCGGGTCGCCGCTCATGTTGGTGAACGGCAGCACCGCCAGCGACGGGCGGTCGACGAACGCCGCGGTCTGGCTCGACATGGCGGCCGGCGGCGGGCTCGCGCTCTCGACGACCCGGTAGACGCGCACCGGACGGACGATGTTCTTGACGTTCTGGTCGCCGAGGTCCTCGAAGCCGAAGCCGAGCGTATCCTGGACCTGGTCATAGACGACCCGGCTGACGCAAATGCCGCCGGGCTCGGCGAGCGCCTCCAGGCGGGCCGCGACATTGACGCCGTCGCCGAAGATGTCGTCGCCGTCGATGATCACGTCGCCGACATTGATGCCAATGCGGAATTCGATCCGCCGCTCAGGCGCGATCGCGGCGTTGCGCTCGACCATCGCGCGCTGGATGTCGACCGCGCAACGGACCGCGTCGACGACGCTGGCGAATTCGACCAAGGCGCCGTCGCCGGTAGTCTTGACGATGCGCCCGCGATGCTCGCTGACCATCGGATCGATCAGCAGGCGGCGATGCGCCTTCAGATCGCGCAGCGTCCCTTCCTCGTCGGCACCCATCAACCGGCTATAGCCGGCGATGTCGGTCGCCAGTATTGCCGCAAGTCGGCGCTCGGCTCGCTCCTGCGACAAGGGGGGCTTCTCCTTAGCAACGCGCAAGCTTAGCAGGCCCTCACGCAACCGCAAAGGCAGCAGCGCTGACCACGGCGGCTTTGGTAGCCACGCTGGCGTGACAATGCCGCCGGCGCGCGAACCTGGACATCGAAGGGCAGCCCGGTCGAGCATAATTCAGGCAATTCCGCGGTGCCGTGGGTCACGATAAGCGGACCTGCCATCGCCGGAAAATTGAGCATCGGGCTGTTGCGCCGCACCTGCGCCTCGTCGAGCCGACCGTCTCATTGAGGTAGTTAAGCCGGATCGGCTTCAAGGTCGTAGATACCGCTGATCGCGATCCCGCCCCTGACCGCGCCGAGAGGCATTGTCATCGCCGTCAGATGCCCGCCGGCAGAATTGCCGGCCGCGCAGATGCGCTCCGGATCGGCCCCGTAATCACCAAGATGGAGCGGAGCATTGTCGTTGTCGATCGAAGCCGGGTTCGGTGGCGCCGGCTGCCGATCACGTGACCCACCCAGACCGAGCGCCAGCGGCAGCGGGCCTGCGCCGGGCTCTTCCTGTCTCTAAGCGCCGTTGCGGCCGGTCAGGTTGCGCTCCAATTCGTTGGCGCGGGCTTCGAGTTCCTGCGCCAGGGTCCGCAGCTGATCCGACATCGGGGTTTGATGCGCGTCGGCGATCTGCCGCAGCCGGCCCGCCTGCTCCCGCAGGAACCTAACTTCACGGCGAATGGGCATCGGGTCCTTCTCTCAATGTGCTGGATCAGAAACCGGATTGGGCTCGATATTGTTCCAAAGGTTAACGTGGGTATAGCGGCGGCGCAGATGAGCTGTCGCGGAACATTTATTGCCGCGTCTTGTTAAACGGCGCGGGGGAACAGAAGGCAACGGGGATGCGTGTAGACATGGTCCTGGGGCGGCCATCGCGAGCCGAATGGTACCGCCGCCGCGCCGCGACGATCCGCTCGACGGCTCGGCGCATGCGCTCGATCGAGAGCCGCCTCAACATGGCGGCGCTGGCCGACAGCTTCGACAAGCTGGCACAGCGCCTCGAAGAGCGGGAGCAGCGCAGCGCCGCAGCCGACTGACGCCGTTTTGGATCCGGACCGGGGCGTCCCGCCTGCATGTGGGCGAGAGGCCCGCGGTCCGCTAGCGCTGTGCCTGGCGGCGCAGGAAATCGATAAACCTCGCCGCCAGCAGGCCCTCCTTGTTGTCCCAATCGGCGAAGGCGGCCTCGATGTCAGGGTGGTCGTCGGTGACGACCTGGTGCATCTCGGCATTCGGCATCAGGCGGTGCGCCGCTTGGCCGGCCTCGCGCGGATGCACCGGGTCGGAGCCCGGGCAGATGCAGGCCGGCATCGTCAGCGAGCGCAATTGCGCCGGGCTCAGCCCGATCACCGGGTGGTCGGCGCCGGCCAGGAAACTCTGCCGCCAGCGCGTCATGCGGGCGATGAAATCATACGGGTCGAGCGCCATCAGGATGTCGCGCGCCGGGGCGTTCGATGCGATCACCTCGTTCCAATGGTCAAGCCGGCAGACCGCCGCCATGCCGCCCTGCATCGCCGCGTCGATGTGCGAGGTATAGTACTGATTGGTTAGCCGTTCGGCGGCATGCGCGCCGCCGGTGACCCGCCACAACAAGAGGCCGCGCACGTCTTCGGGCCGCCGCAAGGCGAGGAGTAGCGCCAACCGGCAGCCCGACGAGCTGCCGCCGATATAGGCCGGCAGCGCATCGATCTCGCGCAACAGCTCGTGCAGGTCCTCGGCCCATTCCTCGTTCTCCGACTCGCCCTCGATCGCCAGCGAGGAGCGGCCGGTGTTGCGCCGGTCGTAGAGGACGACCCGGTTGCCGGCTTCGGCCAGCTTCATCGCCAGCGGGCGCAAGGCCGAGCCGGCGCGTCTCCCGCCCGGCTGCAAGGCGACAAACGGCCCGTGGTCGCCGAGAATATCGTAGTTGAGCGTGACGCCGCGCAGCGTGGCGGTGGGCATGTTTTCTCTCCCTGAAGCGGTTGGACTTATCGAATGCCGCCGCGATGGTAGCCGAACTGGAGGGATTGCCGCCATCGCCGGCACCGGCGCCGGATAAATCCCGTTCTCGGGGGCGCCGGAACCGGTATAAGGTCTGCCGTCACGCCGGCGGCGAGCCCGCGCGGCTGGGCAGCGCCAGCGTAACTAAGCCCGCGCAAGGGCGAGGGGAGCACAGATGAAGCTATGTTACTTCAATGATTACCGGCTCGGCGTGCTGAAGGGTGACAACACGGTGGTCGACGTGACAGCCGCCGTGCAGGACATCCCGCACACCGGTCCCGGCGACCTGATGAACAACCTGATCGAGCGCTTCGATCAATACCGCGGCAAGATCGAAGCGGCGGTCGCGAGCGGCAGCGGCGTGCCGTTGTCGAGCGTCAAGATCCGTCCGCCCCTACCGGCGCCGCGCACGATCGACTGCATGGCGGTCAACTACATGGAAGACGGCACCCGCAGCGCGCCGGCGCCGATCAACGCCTTCCACAAATCCCCTGCGGCGATCATCGGCGACGGCGACACGATGGTCCTGCCCGACGTGCCGGCGGCAATCTTCGAGGGCGAAGCGGAGATGGCCGTCGTCATCGGCAAGAAGGCGACCAATGTCAGCCAGGCCGACGCGATGGACTGCATCTTCGGCTATACCAACTTCATCGACGGCTCGGCGCGCGGTCTGCCGGCAGGCGGCTTCTTCCACATGAAGTCGCGCGACACCTTCGCGCCGATCGGGCCCTGCATCGTCACCAAGGACGAGATCCGCGACCCCCAGAAATTGCAGATCCGGCTGTGGAACAACGGCACGTTGATGCAGAACTTCAACACCGACGACATGGCGCACAAGATCGCCCGCTGCATCGAGTGGGTCACCTCGATCCACACCCTCGAAGCCGGCGACATTCTGGCGACCGGCACCAACCATCGCGGCTTGAACCCGTTCATGGACGGCGACAAGATCGAGATCGAGACCGAGGGGCTGGGCAAGCTGACCATCAACGTCCGCGACGACTTGAAGCGGACCTGGGCTCGCGAGACCCGG
>JBLMXS010000136.1:0-4775 GCA_050257895.1 Thiohalocapsa sp. | reverse complement strand
GGTCGCCGCGCGGCCCGCGTTGTTGATGACGAGACCGCCGGCGCCGAGCCGCACCCCGGCTTGGCTTGTTCCGGTGATCGTACCGATATTGCGGACGGTGCCGGCGAAGTTGTTGACTCGGACGCCTTCCCGATCACCCGTGATGGCACCGGAATTGGTCACGCTGCCGCCGACATTGAGGTAAACGCCGACCCCATGGCCAATGTAGCCAGTGGCGCGAATGGTGGCGTAATTGGTGACATATCCGGCAGCCACGGCGATGAAAACGCCATGGTCGACACCTTGGATGAGGGCATTCGACCCGGCTGTACCGTTGCCGACATACCCGCCTGCAAGCAGCGCAACGCCGCTGTAGACGTTCCCTTCGCCGATGATCGAGCCGAGGTTTGCGACGGTCCCCGTCGCACCGTCGATATGGACGCCATCGCCCGCACCGTCGATTACGCCGCTCGGCGAGTTGCTGACTATGCCGCCGGCCTCCAGCCACACCGCCTGGTGCCCGGTGGTGACGGTGCCGGCGTTGACGACGGTGCCAACGGCGCCTTGGATCCGTATGCCGGCGCCGGAGACACCGCTGCCGCCGGATATGAAGCCGCTGGAAGCGTTGGAGACAAATCCGCCAAGGTACAAATCGACGGCACGGCTTTGCAGGCCGGTGCTCGCAATGGTGCCGTCGTTGACCAACGTCGCGGCGCCGACCGCGGTGTTTCGAATGGAAATACCGGTCGCATAACCTTGGATGGCGGCGGTGGCGGCGCTGTTGGTGACAACGCCGCCACCGGTGTCGAGGACCAGACCGCTGTTCAAACCGGGATAGCCGGCGATCGTACCGGTATTCGAAACCGTGCCGCCGACCATGAAGACTTCGCCGACCATCAAGCCGGAGTTGCTTATGCTGCCGCTGATGCCCTCCATAAAGATGGCCGCACCCTCGAAGCCCCTGCCGCCGATAATCGTACCGCTGTTGACGACAAGGCCGGGATCAGCGCCGATAAAGACCCCGTATCGGTAGGCGTCAATTGTGCCGTTATTGGTGACCGCGCCGCCGCCTGCGAGATCGATGCCGCTGCCCGCGCTCGGATTGGATTTGACGGTACCGTAATTGTGGATGGTCCAAGCGTAGCTGGCGTAACCGTAGATCGCGTCGCCGCCGTGATTGGCCGTCGTGTTGGTGACGGAAACGCCGCCAGCGGCCCTCGACGGGTTCTGCCCTGCGGTGGAAAGGACGATGCCGCTATTGGTGCTGGTGATCGGGAAATAGTAGGTCATGCGCGATCCCTGCCGCGGTTAGCTGGCGGTTACGGTCGTCGGTAAGGCGTTGAAGTCGCGACCGGGGAGAGCGGCGGGAAGGCTGGCCGCCAGCGGCGCAAGATTCTTGGCGATCGCGTGCACAGTTCCCCTCCGTGCGGCGGCAACAGCGGATCCCGGCCGAACGTCCCCCTGCCGGTACAAATTCTGTCACCCGGCTGTGATTAGCGCATAAGCGGCGCTAGTCTTCAACCCGGAGAGTGGTTTGCTACGCCGCGGTTGCAATTCTTTTGTCCTGCCCAATGAAGAGTTCGCGGTTAATGAAGAATGTCGGAATCGCCGCGCAGGACGAGCCGCCTGACGCCGGGCCCCGGCTTTGATATACAGGCAGCCGGCGCCGATGTGAGGCGACGGCACAGCGATCGAGCGAGATGGGCAGCAATTTCGGCGGCGGGCGCGCCGCAATCCCGGACGACGAACGATGAGCGAAGCGGTGGCGGGCGATTTGCGGCCGCTGTTGGCGCAGCTGGCGGGTGGCCATAGGCTGTCCGAGAGCGAGGCCGAGGCCGCGTTCGATATCATCATGAGCGGCGATGCGACGCCGTCGCAGATGGGCGCCTTTCTGATGGCGCTGAGGGTCCGCGGCGAAAGCGTCGACGAGATCACCGCGGCGGCCCGCATCATGCGGTCGAAGGCGCTCACGGTCGAGGCGCCGCCCGGCACGATCGACGCGGTCGGCACCGGCGGGGACGCGGCCGGCACCTTCAACATCTCGACCGCGACGGCGCTTGTCGTCGCCGGAAGCGGCGTGCCGGTGGCGAAGCATGGCAACCGCGCCTTCTCGTCCAAATCAGGCGCCGCCGACGTCCTGACCGCGCTCGGCGTCAATATCGACGCCGATATGGCGGTGGTTCGGCGCTGCCTGTGGGAGGTCGGGATCGGCTTTCTGATGGCGCCGCGCCACCACAGCGCGACGCGCCACGTCGCGCCGACCCGCGTCGAGCTCGGCACCCGCACGATCTTCAACCTATTGGGGCCGTTGTCGAACCCGGCGGGCGCCAAGCGCCTTCTGGTCGGCGTCTTCGCCCCGCAATGGATCCGGCCGATGGCCGAGGTGCTGGGCCGGCTCGGCGCCGAGCGCGCCTGGGTGGTGCATGGCGACGGCATCGACGAATTGACCACCGCCGGCGTCACCAAAGTCGCCGAATATCACCAGGGCAGGGTCATCGAATTCGATGTCGTGCCGGAAGAGGCCGGGGTGGGCCTGGCGCGGCTCGCCGATCTTAAGGGCGGCGAGCCGGCCCACAATGCGGCCTTGATGCGCGACTTGCTGGCCGGGGCGCGGGGCAAGCTGCGCGACATCGTGCTGCTCAATGCGGCCGCCGCGCTGGTGGTCGCCGGCCGCGCCGAGGATTTGCGGCACGGCGCCGATCTCGCCGCCGCCGCGATCGACAGCGGCGCGGCCCGCCGGACACTCGACCGGCTGGTCGAGATGAGTAATAGCGGGGCCGGCGGTGGCTGACGTTCTCGCCGAGATCTGTGCCAGGAAGCGCGAGCACGTGGCGCTGGCGCAGGTGGAGCGCCCGTTGGCGATGCTCGCCGGCCAGGCGGCCAAGGCATCGCCGGTGCGGCCGTTTGCGGCGGCGCTGGAGCGCGAGGCGACCGCCGGCCGCTATGGCCTCATCGCCGAGATCAAGAAGGCGAGCCCAAGCCGCGGCGTTATCCGCGCCGATTTCGACCCGGTATCGCTGGCGCAAGCCTACGAAGCGGGCGGCGCCACCTGCCTGTCGGTGCTGACCGACACCCCCTATTTCCACGGCGCCGACGAGCATTTGACGCTGGCCCGCGGCGCCTGCGCCGTGCCGGTGCTGCGCAAGGACTTCATCCTCGACCCCTACCAGGTGGCCGAAAGCCGGGCGCTCGGCGCCGATTGCATCCTGTTGATCATGGCGGCGCTTGACGACGGCCTCGCCGCCGAGTTGGCCGCCGTCGCCGCAGAATTCGGCCTCGACGCGCTGGTCGAGGTGCACGATGCCGCCGAGTTGGAGCGGGCGCTGCGGCTCGACGCGCGGCTGATCGGCATCAACAACCGCGACCTGAAGACGCTGAAGGTCGACCTCGCGACGACCGAGAAACTGGCGCCGCTGGTGCCGCCCGGCCGCCTCATCGTCGGCGAGAGCGGCATCTACCAGCCGGCCGATCTCGACCGTCTCGCGGCGGTCGGCGCCCGCTGCTTTCTCGTCGGCGAGTCGCTGATGCGGGCCGGCGATGTCGCGGCGGCGACACGGCGGCTGCTGCGCCTGCCGGATCTGACGCACACCGACACCGAAGGCCGCGCCCGGATGGTCGATGTCGGCGGCAAGGACGAGACCGAGCGCGTCGCCGTCGCCGGCGCTCGAATCGTGATGAAGCCCGAGACGCTGGCGCGCATTCAAGCCGGCGAGATCGCCAAAGGCGACGTGCTCACTGTGGCGCGGATCGCCGGCATCATGGCGGCCAAGCGCACCGCCGAGCTGATCCCGCTGTGCCACCCGCTGGCATTGACGTCGGTTGCGGTCGATCTCAGTTGCAGACCAGATGGACCAAAAGACGGGCGCTCGGCGGTCGAGATCACCGCGACCTGCCGCCTCAAGGGCCGCACCGGCGTCGAGATGGAGGCGCTGACCGCGGCAAGCGTCGCCGCCCTCACCATCTATGACATGTGCAAGGCAATCGACCGCGGCATGGTCGTGACGGATCTGCGGCTGTTGCAGAAATCCGGCGGCAAGTCCGGCGACTACGAGGCGCCGTCGATGACGTAATGGTCGTCACCCCGCGGAAGCGGGGGTCCAGGGGCAGCTGCCGCGACGCTTGCCCTGGATTCCCGCTTGCGCGGGAATGACGCGGAGCATGACGGAGTGAAGCTGATGATATCCGTCGAGGAAGCCCTGCAGCGCCTGCTGGCGCCGCTCGACGTGCTGATGCCGGAGCAGGTGTCGATCGCCGAGGCGGTCGGCCGGGTGCTGGCCGAGGACGTTGCGGCGCGGCGGACGCAGCCGCCATTTGCGGTCTCCGCGATGGACGGCTACGCGGTGCGCGCCGACGACGTGGCGCGTGTGCCGGCGCGGCTGCGCATCGTCGCCGAGATCCCGGCCGGCGCCGGCTTCGATGGCAGTCTTGGCAAGGGAGAGGCGGCGCGTATCTTCACGGGCGCGCCGCTGCCGGACGGCGCCGACACGATCGTCATCCAGGAGGACACGGAGCGCCACGGCGACCATGTCGAGGTGAAGGAAGGCGCGCCGCAGGGGCGCTACGTCCGCCGCGCCGGGCTCGACTTCGCCGAGGGCGACGCGCTGCTGCACAGAGGAAGGCGGCTGACCCCGCGCGACATTGGCCTCGCCGCGGCGATGAACCGGCCATGGCTGATGGTGCATCGCCGGCCGCGCATCGCGATCCTCTCGACCGGCGACGAGATCGTCATGCCGGGCGACCCGATCGGGCCGCACCAGATAGTCAGCTCGAACGCGCTGGCCTTGGCCGCCTTCGTT
>JBLMXS010000135.1:0-3264 GCA_050257895.1 Thiohalocapsa sp. | reverse complement strand
CCGCTCAGCTGCTGCTCGGCGAAGACGTCCCACAGGCGGAACTCGACGCGGTAGCGGCCGTCGCCTTCGACATGCACGACGCCGGTGACAAGCGCCTGCGCGTTGATCTGGCGCCAATCGCCGAAGCGCGGCGCGTCGCCGGCCGCGACGGTCTGGATGAAGCCGTGCGGATCGAGCGGGCGGAAGAGGCCGGAGCTCTGCAGATCGTTCGAGACGACCTGCGCGATGTCCTGGCCGATCCCCTCCGAGGCGCCGTCGCCGGCAAACGGCGGTATGGCGATCGGCAACGGCTCGACCTGGCCGCGCGTGATGTCGATGCGCAGTTCGGCCATCGCCGGGGCCGCCACCAGCAGCAGAACCAGGGCAAAAGCTGCCCGGGCGGCGGCCCCGATCGTAGCCGCGCGTGGGCGGCGGTCCCCCATCATTGCATGTCCCTTGTACTGAACCCGAACACGAAGGTCTGCCACAGGTCGAAGCGGTCCGAAGGCAGCGGCAGCGGCGAGCATTCGGGATTGCGCAAGGCGCGGATGCCGGCGTCGGCGACCGCCCGGTACACCTGATCGCTGCGGTACTGCCCCAGGTCGGCGACGCGGGCCTGCTGCACCGTCCCGTCCGGGTTCATCACGACCCGCACATCGGCGAAGAGGTCCGGCTTTTCCTTGGCGCCGAACGGCGGGTTGAAGCATGGCCGCAGCTTCTCGCGCACGAGGTCGATGTCGCTCGCCGTCAACTGCGACCCAAGCGGCGCCTTTGGCTGCGAGGAGGGCGGCGCGGTGGCGGCGACGCGGTGCGGCGCCGGCGGCGCGTCATCGGCCTCCGCCGTCGCCTCACGCGTCAGGTTCTGCAGGAGCGCGTCGAATTCCTGCTCGCGATGCCGCTGCTCGGCCGCCTTGACGAGCTTTTTCGGCGGCTCGGGGTGTTTTTGCGCCAGCGTCTTTAAGAGCTTGTCGAAATCGGCGGGGCTCGGCTTGGTGGTCGGCGGGGGCGGCGCATGATGCGCCTGGTGGATATGGTGCCGCGGCTTCACCTCCGGCGGCGGGGCCGGCGACGGCAACGGCGCCGCGTGCGCCTCGACCGGCTTGGGCGGCGGAGGTGGCGGCGCAGGCGGCGCCTTGGCCTCGGGCTTCGCCGGCTCGGGCGGCGCCGGAGGAGGCGGCGGCGCGCTGGCGCTCGCCGGCGGCTCGGGGACCGGCTTCGGCGGCTCGGGCTTCGGTTCCGGTTTCGGGGCCGGCGCCGCCACCGGCGGCTCCGGCTTGGCCTCGGGCTTCGGGCGGTACGGGTTCTTGTGCGTCGCCCGGGTCTCCGGCGCGATCATCACGAGGTTGACCGCGATCGACGATTCCTGCGGTGGCGGATGGCGGAACAGGCTCGGCAGCCCAAACACGACGAGGAGCAGCACGGCGAGATGCAGGACGCCGGACAGCACAAGGCCGCCCCTTGTCATGTCGCGCGTCGTCAGCGCGGTGGCGCCGACCGGTGTGCGCGCCGGTTCCGTCGGCTGCGCCGTCTCGATGTCGATCGCGGTCAACTCCGCACCGGCAGATCTAGCGTTTCGCCGCCGCCGAGCGGGCCACCGCCTTCCCCACTTTCGGCGTCTCGGCGACCAGCGACACCTTGTGGAAGCCGGCGGCGGTGACGAGGCTCATCACCTCGAGGACGCGGCCGTAATTGATCTCCTTGTCGCCGCGCACATAGAGCACGGCGTCCGGATTGTTGCCGGTGATCGCCTGCAGCTTCGCCACCAGCGCGTCGATGTCGACAGTGGTCTCCTGCACGAAAACGGCGCCCTCGCGGTTGACGCTGATGACAAGCGGCTCCTTCGGCTCGTTGATCGGCGGCGCCTGCGTCTGCGGCAGATCGACCGGCACGCCGACGGTGAGCAACGGCGCCGTCACCATGAAGACGACGAGCAGCACCAGCATGACGTCGACGAGCGGCGTCACGTTGATCTCGGCCATCGGGCGGTAGCGACTGGTGGCTGCCGCCCGCGCGCCGCCTCGCCCGCCACCGCTGTAGATCGGCGAGGCCACCTCTTACGGCCTCTCGTCGAGCTGGCGCGACAGGATCGCGCTGAACTCGGTGGCAAAGGCTTCGAGCCGGCCGGCATAGCGGCCGAAATCGCTCGACAATTTGTTGTAGGCGACGACCGCCGGGATTGCTGCGACGAGGCCCAGCGCCGTCGCGAACAGCGACTCCGCGATCCCCGGCGCGACGACGGCGAGGCTGGTGTTCTTCGCGGCGGCAATCGACTGGAAGCTGGCCATGATCCCCCAGACCGTCCCGAACAGCCCGACGAACGGGGCGGTCGACCCGACCGTCGCGAGAAAGCTCATAAAGCGCTCGACGCGGTCCATCTCGCGCCCCACCGTCACGTTCATCACCCGCTCGATGCGCTGCTGCAGGCTGGCGCGCATTACCGCCGTGCCCAACAGGCCCTTGGCGGCGCTACGCCGCCATTCGCGCATCGCGGCGGCGAAGACCGCGCTCATCGGGTCGATCGGGCGCTGCCCGACGCGATCGTAGAGGTCATCGAGCGAGCCGCCCGACCAGAACGTCTCCTCGAAGCTGGTGGCGGCCTGGCGCAGCCGCCGCAGCCGCAGCGTCTTGTCGAAGATAACGGCCCACGACCAGAACGAGGCCAGCAGCAGCAGGAACATCACCAGCTTGACGATGCTGTCCGATTGCAGAAACAGGTCGAAGATGGAAAGGCTCGAGGACACGGTACCCGGCAATGAAACATTCTGTAACGTCGGCATTGGTGATGGCCTTTTATGGCGTCTTTTGGACGATTGATGGCGGAACGGAGGAATGAGGCCGTGAAGCGAGCGCGGGGAGCGCGAGAGCCTGGCGCAAACCCGGCGGCACGCGGCGCGGCCGGCCGTCCTGGCCGACGCAGGCGACCAGCACCTCGAGCACGACGAGCGGCACGTCGCCGCGGCGAATCTGCTGGTCGAGCAGAATCGTCGCGCCGGCGATCTCGACCACCTGCGTGATGACGCAAAGTGCATCGTCGAGCCGCGCCGGCAGCCGGTAATCGGCCGACAGCCGCCGCACGGTGAAGACGACGCCGCTGTCGGCGACAATGCCGCTATGCGCAAAACCCAATTCGCGCATCATCTCGGTGCGGCCGCGCTCGGCGAATTTCAGGTAGTTGGCGTAATAGACGATGCCCGAGGCGTCGGTGTCCTCATAATAGACCCGCAGCGGCATCGCGTGCGTCCGGCCCTCGACGCGTCCGCCCCTTTTGTTCGTCATGGCCGGGCT
>JBLMXS010000134.1:0-22584 GCA_050257895.1 Thiohalocapsa sp. | reverse complement strand
CGACGATTGCGAGATCGTCATGGTCGACGCCGCCTGAGCGCCATTGGGGACGTTCCGGGCGCCGGTCCTTGAGGCGCAGGTCCGCGCGCTTTAGGCTGAAGGAGCGGCAACCCGGGCGCCTGCCGGTTTCCGCTCCATCAGCCATGCGGGCGAGTTTCTGTCGATGGCCGGCAAGCTAGCGATCACCTGCGTCGTCGGGACCAGGCCGGAGGCCATCAAGATGGCGCCGGTGATCCGGGAATTGCAGCGCTGCGACTGGGCCCGCGTGTCGGTGCTGTCGACGGCGCAGCACCGCCACATGGTCGATCCGCTGTTGCGGTTTTTCGGCATCGCGGTCGACGACGATCTCGATGTGATGACCGTGGACCAGAGCCTTCCTCGGCTGACCGGCCGGCTGCTCGAGCGGATCGCGGACGCGCTGGCGGCGCGCCGCCCCGATCTCGTCATCGCGCAGGGCGACACGACGACGGTCATGGCGACGGCGATCGCCTGTTTTTACGCGGGCATCCCATTTGCCCATGTCGAAGCTGGGCTGCGCACCGGTGATCTGCGGCAGCCGTTCCCCGAGGAATTCAACCGGGCCGTCGCCGCGCGGGTCGCCGCCCTCAATTTCGCGCCGACGGATCTCGCTCGCCGCAACCTGCTGCGCGAAGGGATAGCCGCGGAGCGCATCGTCATCACCGGCAACACCGTCATCGATGCGCTGTTGTGGACCGCGCAACAGGCGCCGGAGATCGCCGTCCCGCTCGGCGCCGAACAGCGGCTGCTGTTCGTGACGCTGCACCGGCGGGAGAGCTTCGGCGCGCCGTTGCGCAATGCGTTGATGGCGATCCGCCGCCTCGTCGCGGCCAACCCGGCGCTTATCGTCCTCTATCCGGTCCATCCCAATCCGAACGTCTCCGGGCCGGCCCACGAGCTGCTCGGCGGCATCGAGCGGGTTACGCTTTGCGCGCCGCTCGACTATCCCGATTCGGTCTCGGCGATGCGCCGGGCGCATCTGATCCTGACCGATTCCGGAGGGATCCAGGAAGAGGCGCCGGCGCTCGGCAAACCTGTACTTGTCGCGCGCGAGATTACCGAGCGCCCGGAAGCCGTCGAGGCCGGCGTCGCGCGGCTGGTCGGCACCGACGCCGAGCGGATCTGCCGCGAGGTGCAGCGGCTGCTCGACGACCGGGCCGCCTACAGCGCCATGGCAAAGGGGGTGTCCCCCTACGGCGACGGCCATGCCGCGCGTCGCATCCGCGATGCGATTGCGGCCTTCCATGGCGGCTCCCCGGTGGCCGAGGGCCAGTCCGCTTGACCATTATTGACGCGGGCGTGCCCGGAACCCGGTGCGGCTGTCCATGTTCAATGCGGCATACGTCCGTTCGATGAACTGGATCCCCCGATGCCGTATTCCGCCGAGATCAGCCGCGATAACCGCACTGCTTTTCTATTTGTAATTGACCAGTCGGGCTCGATGGACGAACGCCCGGGCGACGGCGGCCCGATGAAATCCGAATTTGTCGCCGACGTCTTGAACAAGACGCTCTATACGCTGGTCACAAGCTGCTCCAAGGCCGACGGCGTGCGCAATTACTTCGACGTCGGGGTGATCGGCTATAACGGCAAGGGCGTCAGCAACGGCCTCGGCGGCGCCCTCGCCTCGGCCGCGATCCAGCCGATCGCCGCAGTCGCCGACGCGCCGCTGCGCGTCGAGGAGCGGGCGCGCAAGGTTGACGACGGTGCCGGCGGCATCGTCGAGCAGAAGGCGAAATTCCCGGTATGGTTCGAGCCGAAAAACGACGGCGGCACGCCGATGCGCGCCGCCTTGATGCGCGCCGCCGAGCTCGTCGCCGAATGGTGCGACGCGCACCCCAATTCCTATCCGCCGACGATTCTCCACGTCACCGACGGCGAAGCCACCGACGGCAACCCCGAGGATGTCGCGCAGGCGCTATGGCAGCTCCATACCAATGACGGGCAGGCGCTCCTGTTCAACCTGCACGTCACCACACGCGGCGGCCGCGAGAGCGTGTTCCCAAGCGGCGACGACGGGCTGGCCGACGAATACGCCCGCATGCTGTACCGCATGTCGAGCCCGCTGCCGGAGCATCTCGCCAAGCTGGCGGCCGACAAGGGCTACTCGCTGGCGTCCGGGGCGCGCGGCTTCATCTTCAACGCCGACCCGAAGCTGATCGTCGATTTCTTCGATATCGGGACGCGGCCGCGACTGATGGCCGATCGCTGAGCCGCGCTTGGTGGCTCAGCCCGCCGCCTTGCCGGCCGCCTTGTCCGTCGCCGAGCCCGCCGCGCAGCTCGTCGAGCCGAAGGCGCGGCCGTCACCGTTCGCGCTGGCGCATGGGTTCACCGTCGCCAAGCGCTCGGGCGAGACGAACGAAGATGCCTGGCAGCATTCGCACAAGGGGGCGGGCGCGGTAAGCGACGGCGCCTCGGTATCGTTCGATTCGGCGGCGTGGTCGCGCCTCTTGGTGCGGCGCTACGCGCAGCACCCGGAGTTCGACACCGCCTGGCTCGCCGCGGTCATCGGCGAATATGTCAAGCTCTACGATCGCGACAATCTGCCGTGGATGCAGCAGGCGGCCTTCGATCGCGGCAGCTTTGCCTCGCTCCTCGGCATCCGCGATTGCGGCGGCGAGCGGATCGCCATCCTGGCGGTCGGCGACAGCCTCGCGGTGCTGTGCGACGGCGATCGCATCGTTGCCACGTTTCCCTACACGCAGCCTGAGGAGTTCGATCAGCGGCCGCAGCTGCTGTCGACCAATCCGGCCGAGAACAAGTTTCTTGATGAGCCGGGGCGCGTTGCGCAGCTGCGCTGCGAATGGGATCTGGGTCCACTCGAGGGTCCTGCCGTTTTGTGCATGACCGACGCGCTTGGCCGCTGGCTGCTCGCGGCCAGAGACGATGAGCCGTCGCCGGTCGCGCGGCTGCGGGCGATCCGAAAGCCGCGCGCCTTCGCCCATTTCGTCGCCGGCGAGCGCGCCGCCGGCCGTCTGCGCCGCGACGACACCACGCTGCTCGCCTATTGGGACTGGAGGGCCGAGCAGTGATGGCCACGCGCTATCCCGAGATCGTCGACTACAACGAAGCCGTGCAGAACCCGGCGCACAGCTTTCGCGATGCCGAGCTGCGGCAGGGCCGCATCGAGGTCAACGGGCTCGGCCTGCCGGTGGCGCTGTCGGGCGGTTTTGCGCTGACCTATATGATGCGCGCGCCGCGCCGCAAGCTGGCGGTGCGCTGCTTCCTGCGCGAGATCCCGGCGGTGCAGCAGAAATACGCCGCAATCGCCGGCGCCTGCCGCGCCCTCAAGAGCCGCTATTTCGTCGATTTCGAATACCTCGCCGACGCGATGGTGCTGCATGGCGCTGCCTATCCGGTCATCAAGATGGATTGGGCCGAGGGCGAGACGCTCGGCATGTGGGTCGAGCGCAATCACGCCAACGCCCGCGCGCTTGGCCGATTGCGCGAGGCTTTCGCGGCGCTCGCGACCTATCTCGAACAGCACAAGATCGGCCACGGCGACATCCAGACCGGCAACGTCATCGTGTCGCGCGAGGGGCTGCGACTGGTCGATTACGACGGCATGTACGTACCGGGAATGCCGCCCGAGTTCGGCTGCGAATGCGGCCACCGGCACTTTCAGCACCCGCTACGCACGACGGCGCATTTCGGCCCGGCCATCGACCGCTTCTCGTTCCTCGTCGTCGATCTGACCCTGATGGCGCTGATCGAGGATCCGGCGCTTTACGGCCGCTTCTGCCGCGGCGGCGAGGCGATCATCCTGCATGGCGAGGATTTCGCCGACCCCGAGGCGTCGCCGCTGCTGCGCCTCATCGCGCAGCGCCCGGGCCTCGCCGCCGCGGTGCGCAATTTCGCAGCCGTGTGCCGCGGCGACATCAGCGCGATTCCGACGCTTTCCGAGTTCCGCGCCGGGCGCAACATCCCGCACCATGCGGCGCCGCGGCCGCAAGCGGCGGCAGCGCCCGCAGGGACGCATGCGCGCAACCGCAATCTCGTCGCCCGCCTGTTGGGAGACGGCGCGGCTGGCCGCAGCGCACCGGCGTCAGGGTCTGCGCCAGTGTCTGCGCCAGCCTCTGCAAGCCCACTGCCGTCCCCGCGATGGACGACGCTGGCGCCGCATGCGCCGGCGGGGATCGACAATGCTGCAATCCTGCGCGGGCTGCACAGCGCCGCACCGCAACCGCCGCTGCCGCCCCGGCCAGCGCCGCCGTCCGTCGCGCAGGTGGCCTCGCCGGCATCGCAACGGCCGACGCCAAGCCCGCCGTTGCGCCCGCGCATTCCGCGCCGAGGCTCGTTCGTGATCCATCCGCGGCTGCGGCAGCCGCGGGCCCCGGCAGCCACGGCGCCGTCACCGCCGCCGAGCGCTTGGCAGCGGCTGCTGCGCCTGTTCAAGACGGGATCGTAACCGCATCCGACGCAGCGGTCGTTTCTGCTTCCCCCTCACCCAGCCCTCTCCCCGCAAGCGGGGAGAGGGAGAGATCGTGGAGCTGCGTTCCCTCTCCCCGCTTGCGGGGAGAGGGACAGGGTGAGGCGGCCGGCAGCCGTATCAAATATCGGCGTAGACGTGGGTTTCGGCGTGGCCGCCGGGGTGCGTCACGGCGCCGGTTTCGGCTTCGCCGACGGTCTGGGCATATTTCCACAGCGTGCCGGACTGGTAGTTGTTGCGGCGCGGCGTCCAGGCGCGGCGGCGCTCGGCGAGTTCGCCGTCGCTGAGCGCGACCTCGATCGTACCGGTGGTCGCGTCGATCGTGATGCGGTCGCCGTCCTTGAGGAGCGCGATCGGCCCGCCGACCGCCGCCTCCGGCCCGACATGGCCGATGCAGAAGCCGTGCGTCGCGCCGGAGAAGCGCCCGTCGGTCAAGAGCGCCACCTTTTCGCCGACCCCCTGGCCATACAACGCCGCCGTCGTCGACAGCATCTCGCGCATGCCGGGCCCGCCCTTCGGCCCCTCGTAGCGGATGACGATGATGTCGCCCTCCTTGTAGCGCCGCGCCTCGACCGCCGCGAACGCGTCCTCCTCGCAGTCGAAGCACAGCGCCGTACCGTCGAAGCGCAGGCGCTGCATGCCCGCGACTTTGACAATCGCCCCCTGCGGCGCCAGATTGCCCTTCAAGACGACGAGCCCGCCGCTCGGCGCGTACGGGTTGCTTGTGGGCCGCACCACGTCCTGGCCGGTCGGGAACCGGACATTCGCCAGGTTTTCGGCGATGGTCTTGCCGGTGACCGTCATGCAGTCGCCGTGCAGCAAGCCGCCGTCGAGCAGTGCCTTCATGATCACCGGCACGCCGCCGATGTCGTGCAGATCCTTCATCACGTACTTGCCGCCCGGCGTCATGCTGGCGATGTACGGCGTCTTGCGGCAGATCTCGCCGAAATCGTGCAAGGTGAACGAGATGCCGGCCTCGTTGGCGATCGCTGGCAAATGCAGCCCGGCATTGGTCGAGCCGCCGGCGCAGGCGACCACCATCGCGGCGTTCTCAATCGACTTGCGCGTGACGATGTCGCGCGGCCGCAGATTGCGGCGCACCAGCGCCATCACCGTCTCGCCCGAGGCTTCCGCGTAGGCGTCGCGCGAATCGTAGGGCGCCGGGGCGCCGGCCGACCCGGGCAGGGCGAGTCCGATCGCCTCCGAGACGCAGGCCATCGTGTTGGCGGTGAAGAGGCCGCCGCACGAGCCCGATGACGGGCAGGCGACGCATTCCAGCTCGTGCAGCTCATCGTCCGACAGCTTGCCGACGCTGTGCTCGCCGACCGCCTCGAAGACGTTGCCGATCGTGACGTCCTTGCCCTTGAAGCGGCCGGGCAGGATCGAGCCACCATACATGAAGACCGACGGCACGTTGAGCCGCATCATCGCCATCATCAACCCCGGCAGCGACTTGTCGCAGCCGGCGAGGCCGACCAGCGCGTCGTAGCAATGGCCGCGCATCGTCAATTCGACCGAGTCGGCGATGACTTCGCGGCTGATCAGCGAGGCCTTCATCCCCTCATGACCCATCGCGATGCCGTCGGTGACGGTGATTGTGGTGAATTCGCGCGGCGTGCCGCCGGCCGCCGCGACCCCCTTCTTTGCCGCCTGCGCCTGGCGCGATAGCGCGATGTTGCAGGGCGCGGCCTCGTTCCACGTTGTCGCCACGCCGACCAGCGGCTGATCCTCGATCTGCTCCTTCGTCAGCCCCACCGAGTAGAGAAAGGCGCGGTGCGGCGCCCGCTCCGGGCCGATCGTGACATGCCGGCTCGGCAGGCGCGTTTTGTCGATCGCCGGATGGCGGACGTCGTCGGGCATGGCCGGGTCTCCTCAGCGGCGAGCAATGGATTGCCGGCACCGTAGCGGCGCGTCCTGGCATGATCAATCCTGGGCTTACCGATGCGGCGATTGTTCGGCAACCAACCTTATGGCGGGTGGATCGGGCGGGTGTCTTATGCTGCAATCCGCGAACGGTGCCGACTGGGGAGGCTGCAATGTCGAAGGCGCTGGCGGCGCTGATCGCGATTGCCGTTCTGTCGGGCGGCGCCGCGGCGGCCGAGGCCAAGGTCTGGAAAATCGGCTTGGTGCATTGGTCCGGCTCGTGGAACATCGATCCGCTGCGCCAGGGCCTCGCCGAGTTGGGTTATGTCGAGGGCCGCAACATCGAGATTGAGCCGTACTTTGTCGACGGCAACCCAACGCGGGCGCGCGAAGTCCTCGCGAAGCTGGTAAAGGAGCCGGTCGATCTCCTCGTCGCCTCGGGCACCCCGGCCGCTCAGATCGCCAAGGAGACGACGCAGACGATCCCGATCGTGATGGCCGCCGTCGCCGACGCGCTGGCGACAGGGCTGGTGCCGAGCCTGTCCCATCCCGGTGGCAACATCACCGGCCTCTCGTTACTGATGCCGGACCTCGCGGGCAAACGCCTGCAACTGCTGCACGACATCCGGCCGAGCCTGCGCTCGATCGCCTTTCTGGCGTCCAGCCGGGATCCCAACGCGGCAACCTTCATTCGCCAGACGAAGGAGGCGGCGGCGCAGATCGGCATCGGTTTGTCGGTGCACTCGATCGACGGCCCCGCGGGCATCGACGAGGCGCTGTTTGCCGCGATGCAGCATGACGGGGTCGAGGCGGTGATCGTGCAGCCGATCTTTACCAGTCACCATAAGCGGATCGTCGAGCTCGCGACCAAACATCGGCTGGCGGTCGTGGCTGATTTTCCGCAATTTCCGGAAGATGGCGGGCTGTTGTCCTACGGGGCCGAACTAGGTTGGGGTTTGCGGCGGGCGCCCTCCTACATCGACAAGATTCTCAAAGGCGCCAAACCAGCCGATCTGCCGGTCGAGCAGCCGACGGAATTTCAGTTGGTCATCAACCTGCGCGCGGCGAAGGCGCTCGGCTGGAGCGTCCCGCAATCGGTGCTGATGCGAGCCGACCGCGTTATCGAATGAGGCACTATTTGCGCGCCGGTACGACTAGCGGCAAACTCGGCCCGGGGTTTCCGAAGGAGGAGGCGGCAATGGCGGCGGTGATGGAGCGGCAGGGCGTCGCGGTAAAGCCGACCGGGGCGGCGCTCGCCGCCGATGTCGAGGGCGTCGATCTCGCCGGGGCGCTGCCGGCGGCGGCGGTGGCCGCGGTCAGGAAGGCGTGGGGCGACCACCTCGTGCTGCGGTTTCGCGGCCAGAGCCTGTCGGACGAGGATCTGATGCGGTTCAGCCGGCAATTGGGCGAGCTCGACTGGGCGCCCGTCGCCGCGACCAAGGATGCGCCCGAGGGACGCGACTACGTCATGGTGGTCTCCAACGTCGTCGAGAACGGGCAGCCAATCGGCCAGCTCGGCGCGTACGAGGCGGTCTGGCATACCGACATGTCGTACATCCCCGATCCGCCGATGGCCTCGGCGCTCTACGCGCTGGAGGTCCCGCCCGCCGGCGGCGACACCGGCTTCTGCAACATGTACCTCGCCTACGACACGCTCGACCCGGCGGTGCGCCTCGAGGTCGAGGGAAAGCTCTGCCGGCACGACGCCAGCCGCAACAGCGCCGGCGAATTGCGCCGCGGCTTTGTCGACGCGCCCGACCCTTCGCAGACGATCGGCGCCGAGCACCCGATCGTCCGCACCCATCCCGAGACCGGCAGGAAGGCGCTGTTTCTCGGCCGCCGCCGCAACGCCTACATCATCGGCCTGCCGCTCGCCGACAGCGAAGCGTTGCTCGACGCGCTGTGGGCGCACGCGACAAAGGACGAATTCACCTGGTACCAGCAATGGCGCGCCGGCGACCTGATCCTGTGGGACAACCGTTGCGTCATGCACCGGCGCGACGCCTTCGATCCGGCAACGCGCCGCATCATGCACCGCACCCAGATCAAGGGCGACCGGCCGTTTTGATGCGTCTCAGCTTGTCATCCTGGCGCAAGCCGGGATCCATCCCTCGGGCGACGCAGCGGCCGAAAATTGGGTCCGGGCTTGTGCCGGGGCGACAGTCTGGTTTTGCCTTCGCAAGTCTCTGCCTGCTGGCGGGCTGCGGTTCGGCGCCGAAGGATAGCTCGACGCTGATCCTCAACGACCCCTATTGGGACCGGGTCAACGTCGAAATCGTGATCACCCGGCGCTCCGACTGCGACAGCCGCGCCGAGGGCTTTGTCGAGACGAAGCAGCTGGTGATGCGCAAGAACGAAACCGAGCGCTTCTATGTCCCGAACGGCGCCAATATCTGCTGGCGTCACGACGTCAACCCGAACGAGCCGGTGAAGGGCGCCTGGTCGAGCTGGACCAAGGCCTCGATCCCGCCCGGACAGTCGACGGAAACCGATCTGTAGGAATCAACCACGAAGTCAAGAAGGACACGAAGCAAAATTAACTGTCATCCCGGCGCAGGCCGGGATCCACTTGTCCGCTGCTGCGACGTTGCCAGCATGGATCCACGCCTGCGCCGGGATGACATTGTTCAACTTCGTGATCTTTGTGTCTTCGTGGTTTACACTCGAGAAGACGATGACCCCTCGCGCTGTTGCCGGTGCAGCAGGCTTGGCGCTGTTGTCGGCGGCAGCGCTGGCGCAGCCCTACCCGGGCGCCGCGTCCCCGCCCATCGCCGCGGAACCGCTGCCGCCTCCCGCCGCCGCTGCGGGCGAGCCCGCACCCGCAGCTCCGCCGCCGCAGCCGTCCGATGCGGGTGCGGCGGAGCCCGCTGCCGCCCCGGCTGCCATGTCCGGGGAGCGGGTTTTTTGCGACCAGCCGGTCGGCATCCGGGTCGCCGACCCCGACAGCGTGCCGCAGCGCTACCGCAAGTTCCTCGGCATCTGGAGCGACGCGGCGTGGACGCCGGCGCAATGCGCCGCGCTGGTCGTTGCGAACGTGACGGCGGACGGCACCGCCTCGATCCTATACGTCTTCGGGCCGCTCGGCGGCAACGCCAAGGCGCCGCATGGGATCCTGCGCGGCACCGGGATCATCCGCGACGGCGAGCTCAGGTTCCAGAATTCCGATGGCAGCCAATTTGCCTTCCGCCCGCTCTATGCCGACCTCGAAGGCCATCTTACGGCGCCGAACGGCAGCCGCTTCCAGGCCGTCTTCAAGCAGACGCCGTGACGCCCTTTTCCCGGTCAGGTTGCGGGTGCCGCTCCTCGCGATCCTTGTTGTTGTGCTGCCGGCGGCGTCGCTCCCAATGAACGGGGCGATGAATTGGGCGCGGCTCGCCGAGGCGTGGCCCGATCCGGCGTCGCTGACGGACCTCCCGGGCATCGCGGTCACTTGGCCGAGCAGCAGCCCGTTCGCACCGGAGGATATCGGCCGCGGCCCGCGCGACGATCCTCCGACGACAGCGCAAGGCCGCCTTTACCTGCCGCCCGGTCCGCAGCCGCCGCACTCGGTGCCGGCGGTCCTCCTGGTGCACGGGTCGGGCGGGATCCTGCCGTCGCGCGAGTTGACGTATGCGCCGCAGCTGGCGCGGATGGGAGTGGCGGCGCTAATCGTCGACACGTTCGGCGCAAGGCGCGATCGCGGCACCGCCTTTCTCGAACGCGTCCTCAACATCACCGAGAGATGATGCTGGCCGACGCCTACTCGGCGCTGGGCATGCTTGCAGCCCATCCCGAGATCGACCCGCAGCGCATTGTGCTGACCGGGTCTTCCTACGGCGCGATGGCGACGATGTACGGGCTCTACGGGCAGGTCGCCGACCAGCTGGCGCACCGATACGGCCTCGGCGGGCAGCGTTTTGCCGGCCATGTCGCGTTTTACGGGCCGTGCATCGCCCGTTTCGCCGACAGCCGCACGACCGGCGCACCGCTCTTGATGCTGCTGGGCGGCGCCGACGAGATCACCGACCGCCAGCGCTGCGCCGAGATCGTCGAGGATTTGCGCGCCGACGGCAGCCAAGTCGAGACGGTGGTCTATCCCGGCGCGGTGCACCAGTGGGACGGCGGCTTCGGGCGCCGGCCGATTGGCCGCAACCTCGTCGGCTGCGCGCTCAGGGTCGAGCGCGACGGCACAATCCGCGACCTCAGAACCGGACTGGCGATGACCGGGCCGTTCTCGCGAAAGATCATTCTCGGGCTGTGCACGCTGTTCGCCGGCCCCTATCCGATCGCCCGCGACGACAATGTGCGCGGCGTAGCCGCCGCCGATTGGGGCCGCTTCCTTGCCGCCGTGTTCACCCGTTCCGGCGGTGACGACCGCTAGCGCCTTTGGGACCGCGGGCGTCCCCTCGCATGCGGGCAGGATGCCCGCGGTCCGCAAGCCTTGAGTTGACGCTGCGCCGCAGCATTCCTAGATTTTGTGCACGCGGGGGTTGGACCCACACACGGAAATGATGCAACAGTCCGATCGCGACCGCAGCTCAGTTGCAGGTAACGGCCAGGACATGCGCGGCGCGGAGCGTAACCTTCAGGCGGCGACGCCCTCGCCGATCGGCGAGTTGAGCGAGCGCAGCCGCGAGATCTTCCGCCTGATCGTCGACAGCTACGTCAGCACCGGCGAGCCGGTGGGCTCGCGCACATTGTCGCGGCTCTTGGCGCAGAACCTGTCGCCGGCGACGATCCGCAACGTCATGGCCGACCTCGAAGAGGCGGGTCTGCTTTATTCGCCGCACACCTCCGCCGGCAGGCTGCCGACCGAGGCGGGGTTGCGGCTGTTCGTGCATGGGTTGCTCGAAATCGGCAACCTCGGCGAGGTCGAGCGGCACAATATTGAAAGCCTGTGCGCGGCCCGCGGCAAGAGCCTGTCGCAGGCGCTCGAGGAGGCGACGGCGGCGCTCTCCGGCCTGTCGCACTGCGCCGGGGTCGTCGTCGTGCCGAAGCAGGAACGGCCCTTGAAGCATATCGAGTTCGTCCATCTCGGCCCCGGCCGCGCTCTCGTCGTGCTGGTCACCGAGGACGGGCTCGTGGAGAACCGGGTCATCGAGGTGCCGCTGGGGCTGCCGCCGTCGACGCTGGTCGCCGCTTCGAACTTTCTCAACGCCCGGCTGATCGGGCGCACCATCGAGGAGGCGCGAGCCGAGATCGACAGCGAGATCGACTCGCACAAGGCGCAGCTCGACGAGCTGACCTCGCGCGTTGTCGCGACCGGCATCGCCAGCTGGGCCGGCGGCGACGGCAACAGCGCGCTGATCGTGCGCGGCCAGGCCAACCTGCTCGAAGACGTCACCGCCTTGGCTGATCTCGATCGACTGCGCTCGCTGTTCGAGATGCTGGAAACCAAGGAGACCATGCTGCGCCTGCTCGACGCCAGCCGCCAGGCCGAAGGCGTGCAGATCTTTATCGGCGCCGAAAGCCATCTGTTCGGCGTCGCCGGCTGTTCAATGATTATCGCGCCGTATCACAACAGCCGCGAGCAGATCATCGGCGCGATCGGGGTCATCGGCCCCACGCGGATCAACTACGCGCGGATCATTCCGATGGTGGACTACACCGCCAAGATGATCGGCCGCATCATAGGATAACGAGCATGATCGAGGATAAGGACGCGCCGGAGAGTGCCGGCGGCGACGGCGTGCCCGCCAACGATCCCGGCGAGGCCGCCGCCGCGGAATTTCCCGACGAGGGGGCCGCCGCCACCCCGGAAGCGCGGCTGGCGGCGGTCGAGGCCGAGCTGGCCGACAGCAAGGATCGCCTGTTGCGGGCCCTGGCCGAGACCGAGAATGTCCGCCGCCGCCTGCAGCGCGAGCGCGACGACGCGCAGAGATATGCTGTCGGCGGCTTTGCCAAGGACCTCCTGTCGGTGGTCGACAATCTGCACCGCGCCCTCGAGGCGATGCCGGAGGCCGAAATCGCCGACGCCCGCACCCGCAGCCTGCGCGACGGCGTCGCCGCCACCGAGCGCGAGCTGCTGGCCGCGTTCGAGCGCCATGGCCTCAGACGCATCGACCCCAACGGCGAGCGGTTCGACCACAATTTCCACCAGGCGATCTTCGAGGCCGAACGCCCCGACGTCGCCCCCGGCACGATCGTCGAGGTCCTGCAGCCCGGCTATGTGCTGCACGACCGGCTGCTGCGCCCGGCAATGGTCGGCGTCGCCAAGGGCGGCCGGGCCTAGCCGCTGGCAACGAGCAGGCGTTGCAGGCGGGCGAAGAGCATGTCGGTGAGGATCGCGAACAGGGCGACGAGCACCGCGCCCTGGATGACGAACGGCAGCTTGTTGGCGGCGAGCCCGTCGAAGATCGGCGTGCCGAGCGTCAGCGCGCCGACGGTCGAGCCGATCGTCGCGGTGCCGATTGCGATCGTCACCGACACGCGCACCCCGGCGAGGATCGCCGGCAAGGCCAGCGGCAATTCGACGTCGCGCAGGATCTGCCATGGCGACAGCCCCATGCCGCGGGCCGCCTCGCGCACCGCTTCGGGAACCCCGGCGAGACCGGCGATCGTATTCTCGATGATCGGCAGGAGCCCGTAGAGGAATAGCGCGACGATCGTCGGGCGCGGCCCAAACCCGAGCGCCGGCACCGCCAAGGCGAGCACCGCCGCCGGCGGAAAGGTCTGGCCGACCGTCGCCAGCGTGTCGACGATCGGGCGGAAATCGCGGCCCAAGGGGCGCGTCACGAACAACGCGAGGCCGACCCCGAGCGCGGCGGCGGCGAGGCTGCCTACGGCCACCAGCCCGGCATGCGACAGAAACAGCGACAAGAAGCTGCCGCGCTCGTAAACTGGCGGGCTCACCTGCGGAAATGCCCAGTGAAACAGCGGCGCCAGCGCCCGCATGCCGAACAGCAGCGCGACGAACAGCGCCGCCGCCCACAACAGCGGGCTGGCGAATAGGGCTGACGCCGCGCTCTTCCATCTTACCGAGGACCCCCACCCTAACCCTCCCCCGCTTGCGGGGAAGGGGACGTCCTGTGTCTCCCTCCCCCGCAAGCGGGGGAGGGTCGGGGTGGGGGTTTGCGAGCGCTCGTCGTCGCCCGCGCTCATCGCACGAGATCGGCGAGCATGATGACCCCGAGCTGGCGGCCGTTGGCATCGACGACCGGCAGGCGGTCGGCGTGCTGCCTCAGCATCGCCGCCAGCGCGTCGCGCAATGAGGCGGCGCGCGACACCGGCTCGCCCGCGGCATCCTCCCCCGGCCGCAGCCGCTCGCCGACGCTGCGCAATGACAGCAGCTTCAAATCCGCCGCGGCGCCGCCGATGAAGTCGGCGACAAAATCGCTCGCCGGGTGAAGCAACAGGTCGAGCGGCTTGCCCCATTGGGCGAGGCGGCCCTGCTCGAGGATCGCGATGTCGGTCGCCAGCGCCAGCGCCTCCTCGATGTCGTGCGTCACGAACAGGATCGTCTTCCGCGTCGCCCGCTGGATAGTGGCCAGTTCGCCCTGCAAGGCGGCCCGCGTCACCGGGTCGAGCGCGCCGAACGGCTCGTCCATCAGGAGCAGCTCGGGATCGGCGGCCAGGGCGCGCGCGACGCCGACCCGCTGCTGCTCGCCGCCCGACAGCTGATGCGGGTACTTGCCGCGATAGATCGCCGGATCGAGGCGCAGCAGATGCAACAGCTCGTCGATGCGTCGCTGGACCCGCGCCGCCGGCCACCCGAGGAGCCGCGGCACGGTGCCGATGTTGTCCGCCACCCGCCAGTGCGGGAACAGTCCAGTCGATTGGATCGCATAGCCGATCCGCCGCCGCAATGCCTCGGGCGGCAGCGAGCGCACATCCTCGCCGCCGACGCGGATGGTGCCGCCGTCATGCTCGACGAGGCGGTTGATCATCCGCAATGTCGTCGACTTGCCGCAGCCGGACGGCCCCAGCAGCACGCAGAACGCGCCCTCCGCCACCTGCAATGATAGCGCGTCGACGACAACCCGCCCGTCATAGGATTTGCTGACCCGGTCGAGCTCGATCATCGCCGTGCGCCGGGGGTTATCAGCGCCGTCAGCAGCTTCAACAGGAAGTCGGCAGCCAGCGCCAGCCCGATCGCCGGCAGCGCGCCGAGCAGGACGAGGTCGCCGGCATACTGCCCAAGCCCTGCGAAAACAAAGCGGCCGAGCCCGCCGGCGCCGATCAGCGCCGCGACGACGGCGAGGCCGATCGTCTGCACCAGGACGATGCGCAGCCCGGCCAAGAGGACCGGCATCGCCAGCGGCAGCTCGACCTGCAGGAACAGCTGGCGCGGTGTCATCCCCATGCCGCGCGCCGCCTCGACGACCGCCGGATCGGCGCCGGCGATGCCGAGCGTGCTGTTGCGCGCCACCGGCAGCAGCGCATAGAGGATGAGCGCGATGATTGCCGGCGCTGGCCCAACCCCGCCGATACCGATCGCCGCCAGCGCCGGCACCGCGCTCGCCAACGCCGACAACGGCACCAGAAGCAGCCCGAACAGCGCGATCGACGGGATCGTCTGCAGCAGGTTCAAGAGGGCGAACAGCGGCCCCTGGAACTGCGGCCGGCGGACCGCGGCGATTCCGAGCGGAAACCCGATCAGCAGCGCCGGGCCGACCGCCGCCACGACGAGGACGACATGGCGCAGCATGGCGGCGGCAAACGAATCCTGCCGCGCGCGGTATTCATGTGCCAATGACAGCGCATCGAACACGCCGGCCGCTGCCATCAGCAGGAACGCGGCGATGAGGGCCGTCGCCGCAAGGAGCCGCAGCCGCGGCCCGGCGGCAGCGCGCTGCAAGCCATCGACAACCGCCAGTGACGCCGCCGTCAACAATATCCAGAACCCGGGGCCGAGGGAGATCCGCGCCAGCGCCGGCGCCCCGATCTCGAGCCGCGCGGCGGCGCGACCGGCGGCGGCCAGCGCCACGAGAAGCAGCGCGCCGGCGAGCACCGCGGCGACCAGATGCAGCCCCCGACTCGGCGAGCGCAACGCTGTCATCAGCAGCGCCGCGCCGAGCGCAGCGATGACCGCGGCAAAGCCCGGCCCTGCCGCCGCGACGAGCCCAATCGGCTGACCGGACACCAGCCGGTTCGGCGCCAGCGTCACAAAGCCGGTGGTCAGGGTTGCCGCCAGCGCCGTCGCCAGCAGGACGACGACAACGTCATTGCGAGGCGCGAAGCGACGAAGCAATCCCGCGGCCGGCAGGCTCTGCCCATCGAGATTGCGTCGCTGTATTCGCAATGACTGCATCGCCGCTACGGCACGAAGTGATGCGATTTCAGGTAGCCGGCGGCGACGGCCGCCGCGTCCTCGCCGGCGACCGCGATCCGGGCGTTCAGCTGCTGCAAGATCGCCAGCGCCAGCGAGGCGAAGACCGGGTCGAGGATGGCCCGAATCTCGGGATGCCGGGCCAGCACGCTCTGGCGCACCACCGGCGCCGGGGCGTAGACGATCTGCGCCCCCTTGTCGTCGCACAGCGCGGCGAGGTGCAACGCGGTCAGCGCCCCGTCGGTGCCATAGGCCATCCCGGCGTTGACACCGGAGGTGCCCTCCGCCGCGGCGCGCAATGTCGCCGCCGTGTTGCCGCCGGACAGCGTCAGCAGCTGGTCCGCCCGCAGATGGAAGCCGTAGGTTTTCTCGAAGGCCGGCAGCGCCGCCGGGCTCTCGACGAATTCGGCCGACGCCGCCAGCTTGAAGTGGTGGCCGGTATGCAGATACGCGGCCAGATCGTCGAGGCAGCGCCGCTTCGGAAACTCCGGCAGATCCTCGCGTATCGCGATGACCCAGGTGTTGTTGGCGGGGGCGGGCGTGAGCCAGACGAGCCGGTTCTCGCTCTTGTCTAGCCGGCTGACCAGGGCGTAGCCGGCGGCGGCGTTCTTCCATGCCGGGTCGGCCTCGCGATGAAAAAACAAAGCGCCGTTGCCGGTGTATTCCGGGTAGAGGTCGATCTGCCCGGCCAGCAGCGCGGCGCGGACGATGTTGGTCGGCCCGAGCTGCAGCTTGCGGACGATCGCCAGCCCACGCGCCTCGAGCGCCGCGGCGATCATGTTGCCGAGCAGCGCTCCTTCGGTATCGATCTTTGAGGCGATGACGACCGGCTCCTGCGCCGCCGCGGCCTGGCCGATCAGCAGGGCGGCAACGAGGAGAAGTGTGGCGCAGGCTCGGGCGAAGACGCGCAAGCGGCCGGCTTTACAGCGGCAGCGCCAGCAAGGTGTCGATGCGCCGGCTGTCGAGGACGACCTCCTTTGCCGCGAAGCGCCAGATGCCGCCCGTTGAGATGACGCGGTCGACATAGCGGCCGGCGGCGAACAGAATCATCTCGCCGTCCTGCATCGTACGGATTACGAGGAAACTGGCGCTGACCTCGAGCCCGTCAGCGTGGCCGCCGTCGATCCGGATGCCGGAAATCACATGGCGGTAGCGCTGCGGCTCGTAGATGTTTGCTTGGCGCAGGGCGCTCACCCGGTCATGCAGCATGTTCTTCGATGTCGCATAGATCAGGCCGAGCGGCATCCCGGCCTCGTAATTCTCCGCCGAGGTGATCCGGTAATGGCAATTGTCCGTGAAGAACTCCGGCCACGCTTCCAGCGCGTCCCCATCGAGGCAGGCGGCGTAGGCGGTGTAGAGGTCCTCCAGTTCGATACGCCGGCTGAGCGCGGCGAGGTCCATCGCCTCACACCCCCATCGTGTGGCGCCAGGCATTCCAGAAGCCGCGGACCGAGGCCTCGGTGGTGCGCGTATTGTCCGAAGTGTGGTCGAAGCCGCCCATTTCGAGCACCGAACAATCCCCTTCCGATCCCTTGATTGCGCGCTGCACGAAGCCGCCGACGGCGCCGTCCTCCATCGAGACGTAGCCGGCCGGGCCGACCAGATTGGCCTGCTGCAGGCGCCGCTCCGTCATCACCGCGTCGTCCTCCTCGAAGCCGAGATAGGTCCACAGCAGCTCCGTCTTGTCCGGCCCCTTCGGCAGGATCAATCTCAGCGCGATCGAATTGTTGATCTGCTGCAGCACGAGGTTCGGGAACACCGAAAGGATCTGGGTCGTCGTGTCGTCGCCGAACTCCTCGAAGGTCTGCAGAAAGCCCGGATCGGCGAGGCGGAAATCGTCGTGCATCGAGGGCATCCCCGCATAGAGCTGGTCGGAACCGGCGGCATCGGTCTCCAGATTGTTCTTCGAGATGCTGGCGTGATGTCCCCCGTCATCGGAGATCTCGACGCCGCCGCCGGTCGTTAGCCGCGACAGCCGGAACGTCGTGAAGAACGTGTGCAAGAGCGTCGCATGATAGGTGTCCTTGACGTTCTCGAAATAGAGCTTCCAGTTGTTGTGCAGGATCTGCGAGGTGGTGCCGAGGATCTTCGGCGTGCCGTGGAAGACGCGTTGGATGAGACCGCCGATGCGATTGCCGATATAGGCCGACAGCGGCGGCGCGTCGGGCGACAGCGTGCCGAAGACGAGGCCGGCGAAACTGTCGACGCGCAGCTTCTTCAGCCCGTGCTGTTCGGGTTGGAAGCTTTCCGGCATGCCGCCCTTGCCGCGCACGCCGCGGCGGAACGCGACGCTGGTCAAATTGCCTTCGAGGTCGTAGCGCCAGGCGTGGTAGACGCAGGTCAGCCCGTCCTTGGTATGCCCGCGCTCCTTCAGGCAGACGAGGTTGCCGCGATGGGCGCAGCGGTTGACCATCGCGTGGATCTGCCCATCCTCGCCGCGGGTGACGATGACCGGCGTTTCGCCGAGAAATGTGGTCTTGTAGTCGCCGGGCGCCGGCAATTCGTTCGCCAGCGCGAGATATTGCCACGTCGGCCCGAGAAAGACGCGGTCGAGCTCCGCCCGGTAGACGTCCGGGTCGCTAAATACCCGGTAGGGGATTCGCGAGTTGCCCTGTTTCGGCCATTCGAGTGTGTCGATCGACATGCCGACCTCCGCCACAGCAAGCCGCGCTCGCATCGGCGCCGCCTGCGCCTTAAGATACGCCGTTTCAGGTCAGAGGCCAGCCCATGAGCGAGGAGCGGGTCGAACGCCGTCTCGCGGCGATCCTGGCGGCCGACATCGCCGGCTATTCCCGGCTGATGGGCGCCGACGAGGAAGGCACGCTGGCGGCGTTGAAGACGCTGCGGCGCGAGCTGATCGACCCGAAAATCAAGGAGCACCGCGGCCGCATCGTCAAGACCACCGGCGACGGCGCGCTGGTCGAGTTCGCCAGCGTCATCGACGCGGTGCGCTGCGCGGTCGAGATCCAGCGCGAGATGGCCGAGCGCAACCTCGCCGTGCCGGCCGCGCGGCGCATCGAATTCCGCATCGGTCTCAACATTGGCGACATCATCATCGACGAGGGCGACATCTATGGCGACGCCGTCAACGTCGCCGCCCGCCTCGAAGCGCTCGCGGAGCCGGGCGGCATCTGCGTTAGCCGCATCGTGCGCGACCAGGTGCGCGACAAGCTCGATTTCACCTTCGACGACCGCGGCGATCAGCAGGTCAAGAACATCGCCCGTCCGGTGCGCGTCTATGGGTTGCGGCCCGGCGAGCGCCCGCACCTGCCTGTTGCCGGTGTGCCCGCAGCCGCGGCGGTGAGCGTTCCGGAAAAGCCCTCCATCGCCGTCCTGCCCTTCCAGAATTCGAGCGGCGATCCGGAGCAGGAATATTTCGCCGACGGCATCGTCGAGGACGTCATCACCGCGCCGTCGCGCAACCGCGCGTTTTTCGTGATCTCGCGCAATACGAGCTTCACCTACGCGGAATGAGAAGGGTCATCCTGACGATCGTCGTCGTCGTGTTGCTGCTCATCGGCGGCGGGCTCGCCTTCATCTACTCCGGTACCTATGACGTCGCGGCGTCAGTTCCGGAAAATCCCGTCTTCTCCTGGATCCTCGATACGACGATGCGGAATTCGGTCAGCAAGCACGCCGCCTCGGTGCCGCAGCCGCCGCCTCTCGACAACCCACAGATGGTCGAGGCCGGGGCCGGGCACTATCACGAGAACTGTCAGATCTGCCACGGCGGCCCGGGAGTCGAGCGCTCCGAACTGGCGCAGGGCCTGCAGCCTCTGGCGCCCGACCTCGCAAAGTTGGGCCAGGAGAGGACGCCGCGCGAGCTGTTCTGGGTCGCCAAGCACGGCATCAAGGCGACCGCCATGCCTGCGGGCGATCGTTGCCTTCCTACGCAAATTGCACGCTCTGTCGCCGCAGCAGTTCGCCGCGATCCGCAAGGGGCACCACCACCACGGGGAGGGCGGGCAGCAATCCGCTCCCGCCGCTGACGAACACGGCCCCGAGGGTCATGCGCAGGGCGCTGCCGGCCACGAGCACGGGCCGGAGGG
The DNA here is from genome assembly GCA_050257895.1 of Thiohalocapsa sp. Lineage (GTDB taxonomy): Bacteria > Pseudomonadota > Alphaproteobacteria > ATCC43930 > CGMCC-115725 > DATARH01. The sequence continues at coordinate 2,978 of JBLMXS010000134.1, read as the reverse complement.
CCACGAGCACGGCGCGGAGGGCACCCCCACCCGGTGATTTGGCGGCGTGGCCAGAAAGCATATGAAAGATATGAAAGAATGGCCCGTAACGGGCGCTGACTCAGATCAACGACGGCATCGGCACCGGGTCGGATCGTTTGCTATCGCAGCCAACTGACGGCACGGTGAGACCGAGCTCGCGGGCTTGTCGCGAGCGGTAAGAGGGCTTACGGGCGCGCGTTCGCGAAGACGACCGCTCGCGGCATTCACCTGGCCGGAACGGTGCAAAGTCGACGCTGACGGCCGACAGCCGCTTGGCCCCTCTACTAACCGGTCTTGCTGCGATACGATTGCGGATCTCGACCGTATGCGGCGCGGAAAGCGCGCGAAAAGTGCGTGCGGCTGGAATAGCCGACCTTGCCGGCGATCGCTGCGACCGGCAGACTGGTGGTTCGCAGGAGCCGCGCGGCGTAGCGCAGTCGGATGCGCTTCACAAATTCCATCGGTGTCGTGCCGAACGCGACGGCGAAACGGAGGGCGAAGCCCGACCGGCTCATGCCTGCCCGCTCGGCGAGCGATCGCAATGTATGCTCGCCCGCCGGGTTTTCGAGAATGGCCGTGACGACACCAGCCAACCGGGAATCCACCAGTCCGGTCAGCCACGCCGGTTCGTGCTCGCCGCGTGCCAGGCGGCGGACGAGCAGCACGAGACATTGTTTGAGAAGCGCATCGGCGAGAGCCCGGGTCCCGAGCGTCGGCGAGGCAAGCTCCTCCAGCATGGCCTCAAACGCCTGTCGCAAGGGGTCGGAGCGCGTGAGCCGGACCGAAATCGGGTGGTCGAGCCGGTCGAACAGGCCGAGCGTTCCGGCATAGGTCGCCGCGATCTTCCCGCACACCATGACGAGGTCAGGGTCCGACCCTGCCCGCAGTTCGAGCAGCCCATCCGCCAGCACGGTACAGTTTTCGGTTGCGGGGACCACCTTCAGGTGTTCGCCCCCGATATCGATCTGATGCGGCTGCTTGGGAGGCACGAGAGCGAAATCGTGAGGTTCGATCGTGATCGTCATGCCGTCAGGGAACCGCGCGATGCCCGAGCCTTTCAGACCGTAGTGGATCACGGGCACCGGGTCGGCATCGACACCGAGCGCCCACCCCGTCTCGACCTTACAGACCGAGAAAGTGTGGACCTCGACATCGAGGCTGGCGAGCAGATCATCGATCAAACTCATCGAAGCACATCGCTCTGGACAAGAACATACATTTTTCGGACGAAACGATACGCTCGCCCGACGATGGTTAAACACCCCCGGCCAAATCTCGTCTCGTCTCATCCCCGACCCGCAAATAAGCCGCCCGCCGTCGGCGATGGACTTTAAAGCACATCGGGTGGGAACTTTCGGATGAATTGGGCGTCCATAAGGCGACTCGTACGGCGAGACGCCGCATCCGTCGCGGAAGCTTCAGGATGTCCAGCATTAGGAACAAACCGGCGTCCATTGGCGGCTCGCCGCCGATCCACGTGCACGGGAAGGGTCGCCTGATGTTCCAAAAGCGGAATCGCTCTACCGCGATTACCCGAACGGGTCGCAGCGCTGCGGGGTCTGCGTCCACTTCCGTCCGCCGAACGACTGCGAGGTTGTCCAGGGACCGGTGCAGCCGAACGGCTGGTGCCGCAATTTTCGACCGAGGGTCTGATTTGGGGGAGCGCTGACGATGACCATGACCCCTCAACATCGCAACCCGCGCAGCACGGCCAGCATTGTGGGGCATCCGATCCATCCGATGCTGATCCCGTTCCCGATCGCCTTCTTCGTCGGGACGTTCGCTTGCGATGTGGCGTTCTGGGTGACCGCAAGCGCCGGCTGGTTTGAGGCGACGCTTTGGCTGCTCGGTGCGGGCATCATCATGGCCCTATTGGCAGCCGTCGCCGGTCTGACCGATCTCATCGGCGATGCGCAGATACGCGCTCTCAGCACGGCGTGGTGGCACGCGGGCGGCAACGTCCTCGCGGTCGTGATCGAGATCATTAACTGGTTCCTGCGCTACGGTCAGGGCACCGGGGCGGTGCTGCCTACCGGCATCATTCTGTCGCTTGTCGTGGTGCTGATCCTGCTGTTCACCGGCTGGAAAGGTTGGGAGATGGTGTATCGCGCTCGTGTCGGCGTGGCCGACGCGCCCTGATATGTGCTATGCGCCTTCCTTCCGGCTTTGTTACGGTGGCGGACGATCCCGATTGGAGGAAGCGAATGGCCAGGTTCGTCATTGCGCCGCATATGCGGCTGCACGAATGGGTCGCCCGCGACCAGGGCTATTTCGAGCGCGAGGGGCTCGAGTGCGAATTCAGCGACCAGCTGATCTCGTCGGATGGCCGGCTGCACGATCTCGGCGACAAGATCGGCGCCTATCAGACCTTCGAGCGCGGCCGCAGCTCCAACATCAACTGCGCCTGCCATTGGACGATCAACGTCGCGGCCTCGGTCGGGCACGGGAAGCTCTACCCGCACGCCTATTCGGTCGCGCCGGCGGCCGTATTCGTGCCGCCCGAATCAGAGATTACTCACCCGGAACAGCTGGCCGGCGTGCCGATCTCGGTCGGCTACCAGTCGGGAAGCCATTACGCGACGATACAGGCCCTCGAACAATACCTACGGCCCGAGGAGATCGCGCTGTCCTTCGCCGACGGGCTGTTGTTCCGGCGCATGGAGAAGCTGATCGACCGCGAGGTGCCGGCCGCGTCAGTCTTCAGCGGGCCTTATTACTTTCTGGAGCAGCTCGGCTTCCGCAAGATCATCGACTCGACATTCATGATGGCCTCGATGGTGACCGGCGATGCGGACCCGCAGGACGTTCGCAAATACTTTCGCGCCTTGCGCCAGGCGCAGCGCGACATCGACCTGCGGCCGGAACGCTATACGCATTACTACAAAGAGGAGTTTCCGGCGCGGTTCCGCGAGCGGACGGATACAAGGCGCTGGGGACCTGGCGAGCGGATCGTGTTC
>JBLMXS010000133.1:0-6663 GCA_050257895.1 Thiohalocapsa sp. | reverse complement strand
GCTCTTGATCGACGCCTTCACCCGCTTCAACATCCCCTACCAGAGCGGCATCACGCCGAGCGAGGCGATCCCCGACCCGGCCACCGTCGAGCTGTTCGTCGGCCCGAAACCGTAAGCAGGTCCGATTACCTTCAGCGGCCGGCAAACCTGTCGACAAGCCCGCCGAGGTGCGGTGCTATTGGCGACCGCGTTTCGAAGAAGGTCGCGATGGCTTCGCCGCACCGCAAGATGACGCTCGTCGCCTTTCTGCAGGCGCAGAATTGCTCGAATCTGCCGGGCTCGTGGCGGCATCCGGCCACGATGCTCGATTTCCTATCGCCGGAATACTATCAGCGCATCGCCCGCACGCTCGAGGACGGCAAGATCCAGATGGCGTTCTTCGACGACCGCCTGGCCTTGCCCGACCTCTATACCGCCGACCATGCGGCGGCGGTCGCGGCGGGGGTGCGGGCCGTCAAGATGGATCCGGCGACGATCCTGATGGCGATGGGGATGGCGACCAGCCGGCTCGGGCTGGGGGTGACCTATTCGACGACCTATCACGAGCCCTTCCACGTCGCGCGCCTTTTCATGACGATGGATTTGATGCTGAAGGGCCGCGCCGCCTGGAACATCGTCACCTCGCTCAACAGTGCGGAAGCGCAAAATTTCGGGCACGCCGCGCATATGTCGCACGACGCCCGCTACGACCGGGCCGACGAGTTCATGGAGGTGGTGGTTGGCCATTGGAACAGCTGGGAAGACGATGCGCTGATCCTCGACAAGGCTGCAAACCGCTTTGCCGACCCCGCCAAGGTGCATCGCCTCGACCACCAAGGTCAGTATTTCCAGTCGCGCGGGCCTTTCAGCGTGCCGCGCTCGCCGCAGGGCCAGCCGGTGCTGATCCAGGCCGGGCAATCGGGCCGCGGCCAGGCCTTCGCCGCGAAATGGGCCGAGCTGGTGTTCGTGATCTACCACTCGCTGGAGGACGGCAAGCGGGAATACGCCGCCTTCAAGGAGGCCGTCGCCGCGGCGGGCCGCGACCCGGCGCAGGTCAAGATCGCGCCGGCCTGCTATGTCTGCGTCGGCGAAAGCGAGGGAGCGGCGCAGGAAAAGCGGGCGGTGATCGAAGCGACGGCGCGCGAGGTTGACGCGCTGGTGCTGATCTCGGAAGTCTTGAACTACGATCTCGGGCGGAAGCCGATCGACGAGCCGTTCAGCGACGCCGAGCTGGCCGAGATGTCGTTCCAGGGGTTCCGCGACCGGGTGATCCGGCACTCCGGCAAGCAGAACCCGACCGCGCGCGACTTCATCACTGTGTCCGGACGCGGCACGGTCAAGGAACACCCGATGTTCTGCGGCAACCCGCGGCAGGTCGCCGACCAGATGGAGGAATGGTTCGCCGCGCCGGCCTGCGACGGGTTCGTGCTGGCCGCCACCAATATGCCCGGCGCCTATGACGACGCCGTGCGCCTGCTGGTGCCGGAACTGCAGCGCCGCGGCCTGTTCCACCAGGATTACGAGGGCCCGACCCTGCGCGACAATCTCGGCCTGCCCAAGAAGCTGGCCGCCGACTGGCACCGGGGGCGCCGCGCCGGCGGCTAAGCCGAGGGCGACGAGGGGACCGCGGCCGCGCCTCGTGCCGCCGCTGTCTGCCGTGGAGAGAGGAACAGCATCGCGCAATAACGCGTTTCCCCGGCAGAGGTTTACGAACCGCTCCGGTGGGCTTCTCATCTCATGTCAGACGCGCCTGCTGAACAGAAAACCGGTATCCAGAAGAAGCGCGGCAGGCAGTCCGGCACCGTAGAAGCGAAGTCGCGTGCGGTTGGCAACCGAAGTCTGGAGGCCGGTGGCGAATTCCTGAAGGCGCTTGCCACTGATCTGGCAGCCGTTGCGTCCCGGATAAGGCTACCGCGGATTGCGAGGCATCGGCCAACGCCGCCGCAAGCGTCGTTGCCCAGCCATACCCCATCGGGACCCGCTTTCGGGCATGTGCTCTGGCGCCTCAGCATCATGCTCTTCGGGCTCGCAACAATCTTCGCGGGAGTGCTTTCCGCAGTCACGCTGTGGGTGCTCTTCGGTCTCGCTCCTGAACCGCAAAAGAGCAAGGCAGACACTCTCGGACGAACATTCGAAGCCAGAATGGGCGAGCCGCCCGGGCGCGCCGGCCCCCTCACGGCCGGCGACGTTTCGCGGCAGGATTTGGGGCACCAAGCTGCGGCGCAAGACCGGCCCGGAGGCGTCGCGGCGATCCCGTCTACGGCGTCCTCGGGGTCACCATCGGTCACCTTCCCCGCAGGTCGATCCGGTTCTTCGTCGCCCGGCGCCGCCGAACCGAAGAAGACCGCCAAGGGGTCGCAGATTGAGCCCGGCGCCGGGGCTGACCAGCCTCAGCTCGCGCGAACGGAGACGCAGAATCGGCACCCGGCAGCCCGGCAGCCGGAGATGTCGAAGACGGTGACGGAGTCGCGTCCTCAGATGCAATGCGACGTCGCTCGCTGCGCAGGCACGTACAAGTCTTTCCATGCGGCGGACTGCACCTACCAGCCCTATGGCGGCGGACCCCGCAACGTCTGCGAGCTGAGCACCCGATCGGCCGCGGCATTGCCGCAAGCGTCGCCCGCAGCACTCGGTCCGGGCTACGAGGCAAAGGACACGCGAGTCGCCGAAAGGGCGCCAGAGGTGCCGAAATCGGCAACGACTGTTCGGGCCGGCGCGCAATGCAACGTCGATCGCTGCGCGGCCACCTACGCGTCTTTCCATGCCGCGGACTGCACCTACCAGCCCTACGGCGGCGGCCCCCGCCGCCTGCGAGCAATAGGCCGGGCCTCTCCCTCTCCCCAGGGCCCTAAAATCTGATGCGGAGCCCGCCATAGGCGGCGAGTGGCGGCGCGATGCTGACGAAGCGCGGGTCGGTCGGGTGCGGCACGCCGGGCAGGGGGGTTCGCGTCGGGTCGTTGAAGATACCGTATGTGTAGTATTTGTTGTCGAACAGGTTGTTGACCAGCGCGTAGAATTCGAGGTTCGGCGTCACTTTATACGACGTACGCAGGTTCACGACGAGATAGCCGGGCAGCGTGGGGTTCTGGTTCGACTGGTCGTTGAAGTAATACTGGTCGCTGAAGAACATCAGGGCGCCGCCGACCGACCATTTGTCGGTGATGGCGTAGTCGGCGTTGAGCTTGAAGCGGTGCAGGGGGATGCCGGGAAGGCGGTCGCCGGGCTTGACGTGGATGTCGCCGTTGGCGTCGGCGAACGGATTATTGGGCGAGCTCAACAACACCGCGGTTTGAAAGGTGGCGTCGATGAGGCTGTAGCCGATGCCGAACTGCCATGTTGCGTCCTTGTAGCCGAGCGCCGCCTCGATTCCCTGCCGCCGGGTGCCGCCGACATTGCGGAAGTAGCCGGCGCTGACGATATCGCTCGGCACGGTCAGGATGTCGTCGTCGAGATCGGTGCGGAACAGGCCGACATTCCAATCGAAGCCGCCCGGCAGCTCGGCCAGCGGCACGCTGAACTTGCCGCGCAGGCCGACTTCGTAGTTATGGGCGACCACTTGCCGCAAGCCCGGCGGGTCGGCGCTGACAAACGCATCGAGGCTGCACGGCCGAGCCGGGTCGGAGCAGCCGAGTTCCCCGGCCGTCGGCGCCCGGTTGGCCTCGGCGTAACCGAAATAGCCGGTCACCTCCGGGGTGACCTTGTAGGTGAACCCGGCGGCCGGGTTGAACCGGCTGAAGCGGTTGTTGCCGTTGAGCGCGCTGCCGATTTTGTCGATCAGCCGGATCTGCGCGATGTTGTAGCGGCCGCCCAGCGTCAGCGCCAGTTCCGGCGTCACGTTGAACGTGTCGCTGGCGTAGAAGCCGTAATAGCTGTTGGTTGTTTCAAGACGGATCGGCGTCAGTGAGCCGTCCGGCTGCTGGATGATGATGCCGAGCCCTCTCGTGACGAGGGTGTGCGGATTGATGACCGCGAGTTCGTTGGTCGAGGTGAAATCGACATCGCCGTGATCGATGGCGGCGCCGACCACGAGGTGGTTGTCGTGACCGAACAGCGGCGCCGAATACGTGGCCTGCAGGGAGCCGCCGAGCCCGAGCGAGGTGATCGAGCTGGCGTCGTTCTCGCCAGGGGTGGCGCCCCCCAGCACGTCCATCACCGGCTGGCCGTTGGCGTCGAACAGGATGCTCGACGAGTCGCCGAGGCAGAGCAGCCCGGGATTGGCCTCGCCGCACACCTGCGCGTCGGTGATGTTGCCGGCGAAGGCCTTGCGGCCCGAGCTGCGCACATAGAGGTTGCTTTGCAGCGATAGCGTGTCGCTGGCGATGTAATTGCCGTTGAGCGAGGCCATCAGCAGCGTGTCGCTGAACAGCTGCGGCGAGACGAACACGCTGCTGCGGTCCCTGTCGACCAGCTCGATCGGGGTCGGGCCGAGCCCGTTGATCCGGTTGTTGGCGCCGGTCAGGCTCAGATGCACGCTGCCGCCGTCGCCCTCGGCGCCGACATCGGCGTAGAGCTGGCGCAACAGCGACGGCGACAGCTTGCGGAAGCCGTCCTCATGCGCGTCGGTGGCGCCGATATAGGCGCCGATATCGCCGACCCGCTTGCCGTACTGCAGCGTGAACTGGCGCGTCCCGAACGAACCGCCGAAGAGTTCGGCCTGTCCGCCCGCGAAGTTGAACCCGTTCTTCATGTTGACGACGATCGCGCCGCCCAGCGCATTGAGACCGAAGACCGGGTTTGTCGGCATCACGTTGAGGCGATCGATCGCGAATTGCGGGACCAGGTCCCAGCCGACCGAGTCGCCGAACGGCTCGTTGAGCCGGACGCCGTTCTGGTAGACGGCAAGCCCGATCGGCGTGCCGACCACTGATGTCGCGGTGAAGCCGCGATATTGCAGATCAGGCTGGTACGGATTGTCTTCGTTGCCGTTGAGGTTGACGCTGGCGAGACCCTGCTGGAGCGCGCCGGTCAGCGGCGCCGGGCCTTGCCTCGCGATATCGGGCGGCGCCGACAGGGTCTGCACGTTTGCCGGCACCTTGTCGCGGTCGATGCCGATGCCGGGCAGCGGAGTGGTGCCGACCACCTCGACGGTCGGCAGGGTCAGCGTCGGCGGGGCCGCCGGATTTGGGCTTTCGGCCGCGGTTTGCGCCGCGGCCGCGGCCGGCAGCAGCAACATCGCCGCCATAATCGCCGGCATCACCAGCAGAACCGCCAGCTGCATTATCCGATCATAGCGGCAGATTTTGTTGCAGGTAAATGACGCGCGGGCGGCCGCGTAATTCGATTGCCGTAATCTTGCACGCCGATATCGGGGCTTGCGCTACTTGACCTGTCCGGGCGGAATGCGGGCGCGACGACCAGCATCGGATGGATGGCATGAGCATCGAACGGCAGCCGCTGCGCAGCTTTCTGTTTGCACCGGGCAACCACAAGCGGCGGGTCGCGAAGGCGTTGTCGCTCGACGCCGATGCGGTGATCCTCGATCTTGAGGATGCGGTAGCGACCGCGGAAAAGCCGACAGCCCGAGAGGCGGTTGCGGCGGCACTCGGCGAGCCGCGGCGCGGCTGGCTGTATGTCCGCGTCAACGCCGGCGACACCGAGTTCTGCTACGGCGATCTGGTGGCGACGGTGCGGCCTGGGCTGGACGGCGTCATCCTGCCGAAGGTCGAGAGCGCCGCCGGCCTCGCAACGATCGACTGGCTGCTGGCGCAGCTCGAGCGCGAGCGCGGCCTGCCGAAGGGCGGCATCGACCTGATCCCCATCATCGAGACGGCGAAGGGGCTGGCCGGGCTCGGCGCGATCCTTCACAGCGGCACGCGGGTGCGACGCGCGGCGTTCGGCGCCGGCGATTTCACGCTCGACGTCAACATGGTGTGGAGCCGCGGCGAGGTCGAGCTGATGCCGGCGCGCGCCGCGATCGTCACGGCCTCCCGCGCGGCCGGGCTAGAAGCGCCGCTCGACACGGTGTGGGTCGATCTGGCCGACCGCGACGGGCTCGAAGCGTCGGCGACGACCGCGCTGGGCCTCGGGTTCCAGGGCAAGATGTGCATCCATCCGGAGCAGATCGCGGTGGTCAATCGGGTATTCACGCCGAGCGAGGTCGAGGTCGCGTTTGCCGAGCGCGTCGCCGCCGCCTTTGCCGCCGCCGAGCGGGACGGCAGCGCCGCCATCCAGCTCGACGGCAAGTTCATCGACTATCCGATTGTCTACCGGGCGCAGCGGGTCTTGCAGCGCATCGCCGCGATCCGCGCGCGGGAGGGCGGGCGATGACGGGGAAGCCGGACGGGAAGTCACCTGGTCCCCTGACCGGGATCACGGTCCTCGATTTGTGCAGCTACCTCGCCGGGCCCTACGGCTGCACGCTGCTCGCCGATCTCGGCGCCGATGTCGTCAAGATCGAGTCGCCGCAGGGCGACATGCTGCGCCAGTTTCCCTCCAGCCTGCCCGGCGAGAGCCGATTCTTTCTGGGCACCAATCGCGGCAAGCGGGCGCTGGCGCTCGATCTGAAAGATCCCGACGGCCTGGCGGTGCTGCACCGCATGGTGGAGACGGCCGACGTGCTGGTCGAGAATTTCCGGCCGTCGGTGCCGGCCCGGCTCGGCATCGACTATCCGCGGCTGCGGGCGATCAACCCGCGCCTCGTCTACGCCGGGCTGACCGGATATGGCGACAGCGGGCCGCTCAGCG
>JBLMXS010000132.1:0-6723 GCA_050257895.1 Thiohalocapsa sp. | reverse complement strand
ACCGCCCGGCGGCTGGCGGCGAGCGGCGCCCGGACGGTCGACGAGGTGCGCCGGCTCGGCAGCCCGGTGGCGGCTTTTTCGCAGGACATGCGGAACCACGACCGGGCGCTCAAGCGATTCCTGCACGAGCGGATGTACCGCCATTACCGGGTTAACCGCATGAGTTCAAAAGCCCGCCGCGTCGTGCGCGAGCTGTTCCAGCTGTTCATCGCCGAGCCCGAGTGCCTGCCCGACGAATGGCGCGGCATGACCGGCCGGGACGTCCCCGATAATGCCCGGATCGTCGCCGACTACCTGGCGCTGATGACCGACCGATTCGCACTCGACGAGCACCGCCGGTTGTTCGATACCTACGCTGCGGTATGAGCGATTTTTTGCGATGACCAATGTTTACCGCGACTTCCGCCGCGTTGTTGTGGCGGCGCTCGATGCACTGGCGGCCGACGGCGGACTGCCGGCCGGGCTCGATTATGCCCGCGTCGCGGTCGAGCCACCGCGCGACCCGGCGCATGGCGACCTCGCCACCAACGCGGCGATGGTGCTGGCGGGGCCGACGAAGCAGAACCCGATGGCGCTCGCCGAAAGCCTGGCGGCGGCGCTGGCGCACCAGGAGCTGACCAGCGGCGACTACCGCGGCCGCGCCTTCACCGCGACGCCGGCGCGCCCCGGTTTTCTAAACATCCGGCTCGATGCGGCGGTGTGGCAGGCGCAGCTGCGCGCGATCCTCCAGGCCGGCAGCGCGTGGGGCGAATCGACGCTGGGCGGCGGCGAGAAGGTCAATGTCGAGTTTGTCTCGGCCAATCCAACGGGGCCCATGCATGTCGGGCACGGGCGCGGCGCCGTCGTCGGCGACGCCTTGGCGTCGCTGTTGGCGAAGGCCGGGTTCGCCGTCCATCGCGAGTACTACATCAACGACGCCGGCGCCCAGGTCGACGCGCTGGCGCGCTCGGCCTATCTGCGCTACCGCGAGGCGCTGGGCGAGGTGATCGGCGCGATCCCGGAGGGGCTCTACCCCGGCGAATACCTGGTCGCGACCGGACGCGCCTTGGCCGAGCGCGACGGCGCGATCTGGCTCGCCCGCCCCGAGGCCGAGTGGCTCCTGCCGGTGCGCGAGTTCGCGGTGGCCGAGATGCTGCGCCTGATCCGCGCGGATCTCGCGGCGCTCGGGGTCGGGTTTGATGCCTTTGTCTCGGAGCGCGAGCTGGTGGCGTGCGGCGCCGTCGATGCCGCGCTGGCCGCCCTTGACGAGCGCGGGCTGATCTATGAAGGGGTGCTGGAGCCGCCGAAGGGCAAGACGCCGGAGGATTGGGAGCCGCGGCCGCAAACGCTGTTCCGCGCCACCCAATTCGGCGACGAGATCGACCGGCCGCTCAAGAAATCGGACGGGTCGTGGACCTATTTCGCCGCCGACATCGCCTATCACCATGACAAGTTCCGCCGCGGCTTCGGCAATTTGATCGACGTCTGGGGCGCCGACCACGGCGGCTACGTCAAGCGCATGCAGGCGGCGGTAAAGGCGCTGTCGGACGGCGGCGCCGCGCTCGACGTCAAGCTCTGCCAGCTGGTGCACCTGTTCGACAACGGCGAGCCGGTGAAGATGTCGAAGCGCGCCGGCACCTTCGTGACATTGCGCGAGGCCGTCGACGAAGTCGGCAAGGACGTCTTCCGCTTCATCATGCTGACGCGCAAGAACGACCAGACGCTCGAATTCGATTTCGCCAAGGTCACCGAGCAGTCGAAGGACAACCCGGTGTTCTACGTGCAGTATGCGCATGCCCGCGCCGCCTCGGTGATGCGGCATGCGACGGAGCAACTGCCGCCGGCGCGCCTCACCGATGATGCCCTGAAGGCGGCGCCGCTCGATCTGTTGACGGACCCGCTCGAGCTGGCGCTGATCCGCCTCCTGGCGGGCTGGCCGCGGCTCGTCGAGAGCGCCGCCGAGGCGCATGAGCCGCACCGCATCGCCTTCTTCCTGCAGGAGGTGGCGGCGCAATTCCACCTGCTGTGGACCAAGGGCAAGGACGAGGCGACCTTGCGCTTCCTCGTCGCCGACGCAGAGCTCAGCTGCGCCCGCCTGGCGCTGGTGCGCGGCGTTGCCATCGTGATCGCGTCGGGGCTTGCCGTGTTCGGGGTCGAACCGGCGGAGGAGATGTGAGGATGCCGCAGGCGCTCAGCGACTATGACCGGCGTGACGACGAGTTCGCGATGACCGGCGAGGAGCGCAGCGAAGAGCTGCCGGCGCGCGACCGGCGGCTGCCGATGCTGCTGTTGACGATGCTGGCGATGGCGCTGTTCGCCGGGGGACTCTATTTCGCCTATACGCAGGGAACGCGGCATGCGGGGGTCGCCCAGAGCAACGGGGTGCCGCTGCTGCGCGCCGAGGAGCGCCCGAGCAAGGTCAAGCCGGACCAGCCGGGCGGCATGGCGATCCCGGACCAGAACGTCTCGCTGTACAACGAGAAGCCTGGCGGCCCGGCGGTCGAGAAGCTGCTGCCGGCGCCGGAGCAGCCGCTGCCGCGGCCGGCGCCGCCGCCGCCAACACTGGCGCCGAAGGAGCCGGCGGCGACCGCGGCGACGCAGCCGGCGCCGACCCCGGCCGCCGCCCCGCCGCCGGAATCTGCGCCCGAGCGGGCGACGGCGCCCGAAACGGCCGCCGCCCAGCCCGCTCCGCCGCCCGCGCTGGCGGCGGCGGCCGCCGGGCGCATCCATCTTCGCCTCGGCTCGCTGCGCAGCCCCGACGCGGCGCGCGAAGAATGGGCCCGGCTGAAGCGCGAGAACCCGGATCTGCTCGGCAAGCTGCGGGCGGTGGCGATCCGCACCGATCTCGGCGACAAAGGCATCTATTATCGCATCCAGGCCGGCTCGTTCGGCGACGCCGCTCCCGCCGAACGCCTGTGCGAGGAGCTGAAGCGGCGCAATTTCGGGTGCATCCTTGCGCGATGAGGCCATCGATCTTGGCGACGGAAGGCCGCGCGCGGTTGTGCTCGGTTGCAGCGGCGAGCGCCTGACGTCCGAGGAAACCCGATTTTTCGCCGCCGCCGATCCGCTCGGCTTTGTACTGTTCCGCCGCAATTGCCGGTCGCGCGACCAGGTGCGGGCGCTGGTCGGCGAGTTGCGCGCCGCGGTCGGGCGGACCGACGCGCCGGTGCTGATCGACCAGGAGGGCGGCCGCGTCGCCCGGCTGCAACCGCCCGAATGGCGCGTCTACCCCGCAGCGGCGCAGATCGCCGCGCTGCCCGATCCGCTCGCCGAGGAGGCGGCGCGGCTTAGCGCCCGCCTGATCGCCGACGATCTGGCGGCTGTCGGGATTACTGTCGACTGCGCGCCGGTACTCGACCTGCCGGCGCGCGACGCCGATCCGGTGATCGGCGACCGCGCCTTCGGCACCGAGCCGGGACGCGTCGCGCGGCTCGGGCGGGCGTTCTGCGAGGGCCTCCTGGCGGGCGGCGTCTTGCCGATCATCAAGCACATTCCGGGCCATGGCCGGGCGCGCGTCGACAGCCACAAATCCTGCCCGCGCGTCGACGCCAACCGGGCAGTGCTGTCGCATGCCGATTTCGCGCCGTTCCGGGTGTTGTCGGCGATGCCGTGGGCGATGACCGCCCACATCGTCTATACGGCAATCGACGACACCGTCCCGGCGACGTTCTCGCGCCTCGTCATCGACGGCGTCATCCGCAACACGATCGGCTTTGGCGGGGTCCTTTTGTCCGACGATTTGTCGATGGGCGCGCTCGACGGCCCGCTCGGGGAGCGCACCCAGCGCTGCCTCGATGCCGGCTGCGACCTGGCCTTGCATTGCTCGGGAGTGCTGGCGGAAATGCAGGAGATCGTCGAGGCGGCGCCGCCGATCTCGCCGGCGGCGCAGGCTCGCGTGGCGCGCGCCGAGGCGTTGCGGCGGCGCGGGCGGGAAGACATCGATCGCCGCGCCGCCGGGTTGCGTTTCGACGAATTGCTGGGGCGCCGCCCGGTGCGCTCGGCGTCCCGATCGCGGCCGAGGCTGCCATGAACGCCGCCTCGCACTGGGCCGCGATGCTGCAGCAGGCGACTACCTGGGTGCTGCCGGTCATCTTTGCCGTGACCTTTCACGAGGCGGCGCACGGATTCGCCGCGCACCGCTTCGGCGACGACACCGCGTTGCGCGCCGGCCGCATGACGTTGAACCCGCTCAAGCATATCGACCCGTTCGGCACTGTGTTGCTGCCGGCGCTGCTGTTTGTCGCCTCGGGCTTCCTGTTCGGCTACGCGAAACCGGTTCCGGTCAATTTCGGACGGCTGCACCATCCGCGGCGCGACATGGTGCTGGTGGCGCTGGCCGGACCGGCGATGAATGTGCTGCTGGCGATTGTCTCCTCGCTGCTGTTCTACGGGATCGCATGGGTCCCCGCGAGCGGGGCGCGCTGGGCCGCCGCCAATCTGGTGCACTCGATCCAGTTGAACGCCATCCTGTGCGTCTTCAATATGCTGCCGTTTCCGCCGCTCGACGGCGGACGGGTGGCGGTCGGCATCCTGCCGCGTTTCCTGGCCCGGCCGTTGGCGCGGATCGAACCGTACGGGATGCTGATCCTGATGCTGCTGTTCGTCGTGTCCTATGCTGGCGCGTCGAGCGGCTTCAACCTGCTCGCCTGGCTGATTGGCGTGCCGGCCGACGCGCTGATCGCGCTGGTCCTCCGGGTGACGGGGCAGGCCGGGTGAGGATGGCGGCCGCGTCGCCCCAGGCACCGGATTGGCCCGATGCGCCGGCGCTGGTGCTTGACCTCGACGGGTTCGAGGGACCCATCGACCTGCTTCTGGCGCTGGCCCGCGAGCAGAAGGTCGACCTGGCGAAATTGTCGATCATGGCCCTGGCCGACCAGTATCTGGCGTTTATCGCGGCGCAGACCCGGCTGCGCCTCGAAATCGCCGCCGACTACCTGGTGATGGCAGCGTGGTTGGCGTTTCTCAAGTCGCGCCTGCTACTGCCCGAGCCGCCGGCCGAGGATGACGGGCCGAGCGCCGAGGCGCTGGCCGCCCATCTGCGTCACCGGCTGCAGATCCTGGCCGCGATGCAGCGCGCCGGCGGCGAGCTGATGGCGCGGCCTCTGTTGGGGCGCGAGGTGTTCCTGCGGGGTAGCCCCGAGGGGCTGAAGCAGGTCGAGCGCCCGGTCTACGAGCTGACCCTCTACGAGCTCTTGTCCGCCTACGGCGAGGGGCACCGGCGCCGGCACGCCAAGGTGCTGACGATCGAGGCGCCGGCTTTTCATTCGCTCGACGAGGCGTTGCAGCGCCTGGCGCCATTGATCGGGGCTTTGCGCGAGTGGCGCGAGCTGTCGGCATTTCTGCCGGTGGAGACGCGCGGCGGCGTCTTCCGCCGCTCGGCGCTGGCCGCAACTTTTGCCGCGACCTTGGAGCTGGCGCGCGGCGGCCATATCGAACTGCGCCAGGACCGCGCCTTCGGGCCGATCTATCTGCGCAGCCCGGCGACGCCGCGCGACGGCGCGGCATGAGCGGGCGAACGCATCAGCTGCGCCTCCTCGAGGCGCTGCTGTTCGCGGCGCCGGCGCCGCTTTCCGAGGCGGAGCTTGCGGCACGGCTCGGCGATGATGCCGACATCGCCGAGCTGCTGCGCGAGCTGAAGGCGGTCTACGCCGAGCGCGGCGTCAACCTGGTGCCACTGGCCGGCGGCTGGACCTTCCGCACCGCCGCCGATCTCGCGCCGTTCCTGACCACCGAGCGCAGCGTGTCGAGGAAGCTGTCGCGGGCGGCGGTCGAGACCTTGGCGATCATCGCCTATCATCAGCCGGTGACGCGCGCCGAGATCGAGGCGATCCGCGGCGTCGCGCTGGCCCGCGGCAGCCTCGACCGGCTGCTGGAAGCCGGCTGGGTGCGGCCGATGGGGCGGCGAGACAGCCCCGGCCGCCCACTCAACTGGGTGACGACCCCGCGCTTCCTCCAGCATTTCGGACTCGACAGCCTCACTGAGCTGCCGGGCATCGACGAGTTGCGCGCGGCGGGGCTGCTCGACATCGGGCCGGCGGCGCTCGGCGAGCTCGCGGAAGAGCCCGAGACCGAGCCCGAGGAGGCGGAAGACTGACTATCACAGTGGTATCCGTCCATGCCGTCATCTCCGCGAAAGCGAGGGTCCAGGGCCAGCGGTAGTGGGGTTCCCTGGATTCCCACTTGCGCGGAACGACGATTTTGGTTGCCTGGGCTGGATCTAATTCATCGGCATGAGCGGCTGTCGAATGCGGCAAAAGTGTGCCCGCGTTGCTGCTGCGCCGGCTTTCTGAGATAAATCCCGGGCCGAGCGGAGCCCGATTTGATGCCCTTGTTTTCCGGTTGTCGCGCGCGCCACACCGCGGCCGCGCCTGTCTTTCGTTCCCGTCGCGATGCTGTTTGACATCGGCTGGCCGGAATTGATGCTGATCGGGGTGATCGCGCTGGTCGTGATCGGCCCGAAAGACCTGCCGCGGGCGTTGCGCGTCGCCGGCTATTGGGTGCGCAAGGCCCGCACGCTGTCGCGCGAGTTCCAGAGCAGCGTCGAGCAGATGATCCGCGAGGCCGAACTCGACGAGATGCGGCAGGAGCTGAAGAAGGCCACCGAGTTCGAGATCGAAAAGGAGTTTCAGAACACGATCGACCCGGACGGCAGCCTGGCCCAGAGCATCCGGCCGGACGTCCCCGATTATTTCGAGACGAATTCGTCACCGCCCGAAACGGCAGCATTGCCAGCCCCCGAGCCCA